>NZ_JBEXVQ010000027.1:0-131078 GCF_040629405.1 Lentzea sp. NPDC005914
AGGCGTGCCATCAACCCGCAAGCGGCGCTGGCTGGTCTTTGATCAGATTGGCGGGGTCCGGGGCGGAGCCCCGCGCCCTAAACAGGACACGCCCAGAGCAAGGTGACCACCCGCCCGGTCGCGTCTCGCACGGAACGTGACTCGCTCAACGCAAGGCGACCACCCGCCCGGTCGCGTCACGCACGGAACGTGACTCGCTCAACGCAACGCGCCCCACCCACAAAGCCGCGGATCACACGGAACGCAACTCGCCCAACGCAAGCCGACCACCCACCAGGCCGCGCCCCACCCGCGTCAGCACTTCTCCATCTGAGGAGTCCGGTTCTCAGGCGCCTCATCCACCTTGAGCTCCCCACCCTCCCACACCATCACATAAACAACCCGCCACCGAATACACCGCTCCGGCAACGCAACCGGCGCTTTCGCAACGTCCTGAATGGACACGAACGAGATCAACACCCGCAACCGCCGAGCCACCACATCGGACTCGATCCGCTGCACCACCACCCCACCATCCCGGGTGGTCTCATACGCAGCCGTCCAAGTGGACTCAACAGCCTGCGAAACCCGCCGCGAAGACACCACCGACCGCCATGCCGCGAAGTCCCGAGCGTTGATCGCGTCGAAGAACTTCTGCAGCACCGCCTGCACAGCGGTCCGATCGGGGTGGAAGAACGAGTCAGGACTCAACCGAACCTGAGCGACCCCGGGCAACGGCTCCCCGGACACCGAAGACGAGGGCACCACAGGCTCCCCCTGAGCCTCGGCCGGCCGCGAGTAGACCGTCCGCCCCACCATCCCGGCGGCCACCGCGGCACCGGTGATCACCACCACTGCCGGCACCAACCAACGGCTAGCCACACTCCCCACACAGGCAGCCTAGCCGCCCGCCCAGTCACCCAGCCCACGCCGCCAACCACACAGCCCACGCCGCCAGCCACTCACTCAACCCACGCCGCCAGCCACACGGCCCACGCCGCCAGTGACACGGCCCACGCCGCGCAACTGCCGCACCCCCGCGCGCATAACGAGGCCCACTCACAAAGGGTTCGTTGCATCGAAACATAAACCTTCACCCGAAAGACTACATTCGACACAGATGCAACTTGCATGTAGCAAGACAATGATTGCTACATAAAGCAGGAAACGCAATCTCATACTCCGAATGAGTTCTTTCGGGCTACCCCATACCGCCGATCGGCCGTACTAAACGCGCATTTGTAGCGTTTAGCAGCTTCACTCGAAAAGAGCACACAACACAGCGCGTGCATGACGGTTGCCAGCACCCAACTATACGTAGCGATCGACCTGGAATACCGCAGCTCACCGCTGTGCACCCATACGGAACGATACAGTGCCGTTTAGCATAATCCCAAGACGGGTGGGCTGACTGGCCACTCAGCAAACCTCGCAGCCGGGTGAGCTGGATCCAAACCTCGCCACGAAGCGTGACATACGCGCTGGTAACCGATCATCATTCGGACACGAACGGGCTACCCATATACCTCGAATGGCGGATTGGCCCTAGGCGCCGAATTGTGCGGAAATATGCCGCGTCAAACAAAACGCAAACGGGCCGAGGAGGGAATTCGGTGGACCTCAGATACGAGGCGTTCTGCTTCGCAGATCGACGGTTCTACGATCTGCAGAGCAGCACCGAAAGCGATCTCCCCGGCGACGACTTTTCGCGTGAGCTGCCCGAGCTCCCGGTCGACTGGGTGCAGATCGAGCGCAACGTGTGGCGTCACCTGCACCCCCGTGGAGTGCAGCTCCCCAAGCAGGGCTGGAAGATCCACGTCTCCGCTGGTCTCGACAACGCCGGCGCGGTTCTCAAGGCGACTTTCGACTACTGCGTCGAGCGGCGAATTCCGTTCAAGTACCTGCCGACGATCTCGGTCGTGCTGGCCCGCAACTCCAAGTACGCGCCCCGTGAGGGCAGCGGCAAGCTGATCACGATCTACCCGACCGGCACGGAGCAGCTCGAGCAGATCCTCTCCGAGCTCGGCGCGATCCTCGACGGGCAGCACGGCGCCTACATCCTGAGCGACCTGCGCTACGGCAAGGGCCCGCTCTACGTGCGCTACGGCGGGTTCTCCGAGCAGTGGCTCGAGGTCGACGGCCAGCAGGTGCTCGCGATCGAGGGCCCGGACGGCAAGCTCATCGCGGACAAGCGCAAGCCGGTCTTCAGCGTGCCGGAGTGGGTCGAGCTGCCGGAGTTCCTCGCGCCGCACCTGGCCGAGCGCAACGCCGGCGACCCGGAGCAGTTCCCGTACCAGATCAAGCGTTCGCTGCACTTCTCCAACGGCGGCGGCGTCTACCTGGCGACGCGCAAGAGCGATGGTGTGGAGGTCGTGCTCAAGGAGGCGCGGCCGCACGCCGGGCTCGACCGCGAGGGCCGCGACGCCGTGGCACGGCTGGAGCTCGAGCACGAGATCCTCACCAAGCTCAAGGGCGTCAAGGGTGTGCCGGAGGTGTACGACCGCTTCACCGAGTGGGAGCACCTCTTCGTGGCCATGGAGTTCATGCCGGGGCGCTCGCTCGGGCAGTGGCTCGGCCACAACTACCCCCTGACGCACAAGGAAGCGACCGACGAGACGCTCGCCGAGTACAGGGAGCGCGCGCTCACCCTCGTCGGCAAGGTCGAGGACCTCATGAACAGGGTCCACGAGCGCGGGGTCGTGTTCGGCGACCTGCACACGCTCAACATCCTGGTCGATGACGACGACGAGATCTCGCTGATCGACTTCGAGCTGTCGTCCACGATCGAGAACGTGCACCGGCCCACGCTGGGCGCGCCCGGTTTCCAGGCCCCGGCAGACCGCGAGGGCTTCGAGATCGACGAGCACCCGCTCGCCGCGCTCAAGCTGTGGATCTTCCTGCCGCTCAACACCGTGCTCGAGCTCGCCCCCGCGAAACTCCCCCAGCACGTCAAGGTCATCCAGCAACGCTTCGGGCTCTCCGGCGAGTACTGCCAGGCGATCATCGACGTGCTCGCCCCGCGCGTCGACCCGCCGGCCGACCCGGCGTTCACCGAGTTCGACGAGGACAACCCGGACTGGACGGTGGTGCGCAAGGAGATCGCCACGGCGATCCTGCACAGCGCGACGCCACAACGCCAGGACCGCCTGTTCCCCGGCGACATCGAGCAGTTCGAGGTCGGCGGCACGTGCTTCGGTTACGGCGCGGCGGGTGTGCTGCACGCGCTCGACGTCAGCGGTGAAGGCCGCTACCCCGAGCACGAGGACTGGCTGATCAGGACCGTCCGGCGGGACCCGCCGAAGCAGCCGGGTTTCTTCGTCGGCGCACACGGCATCGCACACGTGCTGGAGAACTTCGGCCATCACGACGTCGCGACCGAGCTCGTCGAGAGCTACGCCGCACTGGTTCCCGCCACGCAGGACCACGGGCTGAGCGCCGGACTGTCCGGCATCGGACTCAACCTGCTGCACTTCGCGGACACCCGCCACGACGACAGCTTCGCGATCAAGGCCGAGGAGCTGGCAGAACGGCTCGCGAAGCAGCTGGCCGACGTGCCAGGACCGGGCGACAAGGCGCGGGCCGGGTTGATGCACGGCTGGTCGGGACCGGCGTTGTTCTTCCTGCGGATGTTCGAGCACACCACCGAACGACGCTGGCTGAAGCTCGCGGAGCAGGCGCTCGAACGCGACCTGGCCGAGACGATGGTCGCGCTCGACGGCTCGCTGCAGGTGCGGGACGGCACGTTCCGGAGCCTGCCGTACGTCGGCATCGGCGGCGCGGGAATCGCGATGGTGCTCACCGAGTTCGCCGCGGTCGCGCCGGAACGCCCGTGCGTCGAGAAGCTGCCCGGACTGCTCAGCGGCTGCACCGGAGAGTTCGTCATCCAGCCCGCGTTCACGCTGGGCAGGGCCGGTCTGATGGCCACCCTCGCCCACGCGATCAGGACCACGCCGGACGAACGGCTCGAACGCTCGGTCCAGAAGCACCTGCGGGCACTCGGCTGGCACGCCGTGCGCTTCGGCGACGGGCTCGCGTTCCCCGGCGTGCAGCTGCGCAGGCTCTCCATGGACCTCAACACCGGTGGTGCGGGCGTGCTGCTCGCCATCGCCTCCACAGTGGACGGAAGTCCACCACTTCCCTTCCTCGGAAGGGCTCAGGCCCCGGTCCTCTCGGACCGGTAGCAGTAACCCCCGAAAGATCCTCTAAATAAGGAGATCATCATGGGCTTCATCCTCGACATGCAGGAGCTCGAGACCCCCGAGGCGCCGAGCAACGCGATGGCGTCGGGCGGCGGCGGTGGCGGCGGCTCCACGACCGCGTCCAACGCGTCGCTGCTGCTCCCGTGCTCGCACTCCACCGTCAGCCTGCTGGCCTGCTGACATCGCCTCAACTGAAACACCGCGGTGAGTGAGCGGCATAGGCGAAGTATGCCGCTCACCCGCCAACTGCAGGGCCCGGCAGCCGGCCAGCTGTCGGGCCCTCGCTCATGATGCGCCCTGACGACTCCCGGAGGAACAGCGATGGCCAAACCCGGTGACGCTCTGCTGTTCTCCACGGTCAGACGTGACTTCCGCCCGTGGTTGTTGCTCCTCAACGCCGCTGTGGCGACAACCGGTGGCCTGCTGCTCCCCACGGCGCTCGCGAGTGCCGTGGACATGGCGTTGAGCGGGAAGTTCGTGCTGGTCACCGTCCTGTGGCTGCTTCTGCTGGCAGGCACCGAGATCATCGGCGACGCGATCGGCATCGTGCTCGCCGCGAGCATCACCGCCCGTGCCACGGCGTGGCTGCGCAAACGGCTCTCCCGCCACCTTCTCGCGCTCGGTCATCCGTCCCGTTTCGCCGCGGGCGACGCAGTGAGCCGGTTGACCGGCGACTGCGGCAACGCGGGCAGCGTCGTGGTCACCTTGATGTCCTTGATCATCACCGTGGTGTCGTCGGTGGGCGCGATCGTGGCGCTGGCGTTGCTGGACTGGCGGCTCGCCGCCGTGTTCGCGGTGAGCGTGCCGCTGGCGATGTTCCTGGTGCGCACGCACATGCAGCTCACCGCCGACGACGTGCTGGCTTATCAGGAGGTCTCCGGCGAGATCTCGGCCCGCCTGCTCGACGCGGTGGCCGGCAGGCACACGATCGCCGCGGCGGGCATCGCCGACCGCGAGGCCGGACGTGTGCTGCAGCCGCTCCCCCGCCTCGCGGCCGCCGGCGGCGGCATGTGGCGCACCCAGGCGAAGATGATGTGGCGCGCGGGACTTCTGCTGCCCGTCGTGGAGCTGGCCGTGCTCACCGCCGCCGGTTTCGGCATTCTCGAAGGCAGGCTGAGCACCGGTGACGTGCTCGCCGCACTCGGCTACACCGCGCTCGGCATGGGCATCGTCGGCCAGATCACGCAGCTCACCGTGCTGGAACGCACCCGCGCCTCGGCCACCAGGATCGCCGAGGTCCTCGACACCCCGCCACCACATCGCCCCGCACTCCTCAGCAGCACGGGAATCGAGCTCCGCGGCGTCAGCGTCGACGGCGCCCTGCACGACGTCAGCCTCACGATCCCCGACGGCGCGTTCGCCGCGATCGTGGGCAGCTCCGGCGCGGGCAAGTCGACGCTGGCCGCGGTGCTCGGCGGACTGTCCCCAGTGGACAGCGGCACGGTGGCCAGAGACGGCGCGGTCGGGTACGCGTTCGAACGTCCGGCACTGCTCGGCACCACGATCGGCCGTTCCATCGGCTATGGAACCGACGCCGGCGAGATCCAGGTTCGTGACGCCGCTGTCGCCGCCCAGGTGCACGACGTGCTGATCCGCTTGCCGCAGGGCTACGAGACACCGGTGTCCGACGCTCCCCTGTCCGGTGGTGAGGCCCAGCGGATCGGCTTGGCGCGCGCGATCGTCCGCGACCCCGAGGTCCTGGTGCTCGACGACGCCATGGCCAGCCTGGACACGGTCACGGAAGCCAAAGTGGACGCGGCGCTGACAACGGCGCTACCAGGCCGGACACGGGTCGTCGTGACACATCGGCCGGCGACGGCAGCGCGTGCGGACGTCGTGGTGTGGCTGGAGAACGGCCGGCTCAGAGGTACCGGAACCCACCAGGAGCTGTGGGACGACGAGGACTACCGCGCCGTGTTCACCGGGGGCGAGTGATGCGTTTCTACCTCTCCACGCTGGCAGGACACCGCAGAGGCGTCCTGATCCTGCTCGGCTGGTCCATGCTCGAAGGCGTGCCCGCGTTCTTCGGCGGCAAGCTCGTCGGCACCGCGGTCGACAAGGGCTTCGCCGCGGGAGATCCGCTGTCCGGCGTCCTCTGGCTGCTCGCCTTCGCCGCACTCGCGGTCGCCGGAGCGCTCGGCCAGCGCCAGGTGTTCGCGAGGCTCGGCGACGTCGTCGAACCCATGCGCGACGCCCTCGTCACGCAGGTCGTCAAAGGTGTGCTGAACGACCCGACGCACCGCCGGACCCCGGACGCAAGCGCCGTGGCCATGATCACGCGGCACGTCGAGGTCGTCCGCGACGCCACCGCCGGCGTTCTGGTGCAGGCCCGTGCACTTCTGGTCACCACCGTCGCCGCGCTCATCGGTCTCGCGACCACGGCGGCCGCGCTGATCTGGCTGGTGGTGCTGCCGATCGTCGCGGCACTGGTGTTGTTCGCGCTCATGCTTCCCTCGCTGGCCAAGCGGCAACGCGACGTCGTGATGGCCGACGAACGCACAGCGGAAGCGGCCGGCGCGGTGCTCACCGGACTTCGCGACGTCGCGGCCTGCAACGCGTCCGAGGAGGCTTACGAGGACATCGCCGCGCAGATCGACCAGCAGGCCAGGGCCACCGTCAGCGTCGCCTGGGCGAACTCGTTGCGCGCCACGGTGATCGCGGTCGGCGGCTTCGCCCCGATCGTGCTGCTGGTGGCGTTCGCTCCCCCGCTCGTCGCATCGGGCCGGCTGACCACGGGCGCGGTGCTGGCAGCCGTCGTCTACCTGACCAGCAGCGTGAACCCCGCGCTGCACGGCCTGGCCCGCACCACCAGCACCGTCGTGATGCGGCTGATGGTTGCCCTCAAACGACTCCAGGAAGCCGCGCCGCAGGACGTCAAGGAGACCGGCGAGGAAACGCCGTCGAACGGCGAGTTCGTGCTGAAGGACGTCACGTTCGGCTGGAGCCCGGACGCGGAACCCGTGGTGCGCGGACTGTCGCTCAGCCTGCGTCCCGGCGACCACCTGGCCGTGGTCGGGCCGTCCGGCATCGGCAAGTCCACAATGGCCAGTCTGCTGACCGGCCTGATGCCACCGGACGGCGGTTGCGTCCTGTTCGGCGGCGCACCGGTCGACCTGGTGATTCCCGAGGTCCGGCACCACGCCGTCGCGCTGATTCCACAGGAGACGTACCTGTTCACGGGCACCGTGCGGGAGAACCTGACGCTGCTCGCGCCGTGGGCGACGGACTCCGATCTCGTCGAAGCGGTGAAAAAGGTTGGCGCCAAACCACTTCTGGACCGGCTCGGCGGCCTGAACGCGTCGATCGGCCACGCGGGCGAAGGGCTTTCCGCTGGTGAGGCGCAACTTCTGGCACTCGCGCGGGTCTACGTCACGTCCGCGAGCGTCGTGATCCTCGACGAGGCGACCTCACATCTGGACCCCGCGGCGGAAGCCAGGGTCGAACGAGCTTTCGCCCAAAGGGACGGCATTCTCGTGGTGATCGCGCACCGGCTGAGCTCCGCGCTGCGGGCGAACCGCGTGCTGGTCATGGACGGCGGCAAGCCCCTGCTCGGCACCCACGAGCACCTGCTCAAGACGTCCGCGCTCTACGGGCAGCTCATGCTGGCCTGGGATCCCACGCGCCACGAGGAAACCCCGCTGCCCAAACGGTAGCGGGGTCCACTCAGGACTATCCGACCCGATGTAGCCAGGTCACCGGCGCGCCGTCTCCCGCGCGCCGGAACGGTTCCAGCGCGTCGTCCCACGCCGCGCCGAGGAGCTCGTCGACGCCGTGCGCGAAGGACTCACCACCACGGGCTCTGACCGCAAGCGCGCGGAGCTGGTCCTCGTTGACCACGATGTCACCGTTGGCCGACGTGCGGGCGTGCCACAGGCCCAAAACGGGCGCGAAGCAGAAGCGCTCGCCGTCCTGACCGGGGGACGGTTCCTCGGTCACCTCGAAGCGAAGCATTGGCCACGCGCGCAGCGCAGCCACGAGTTTCGCGCCGGTACCGGCGTCTCCGGTCCATGCGCATTCAGCGCGCAACTGGCCTGGTGCCGCGGGTTGCGCTGCCCATCTGAGGTCGACTCGTTCACCGAGGGTGCCCGAGATCGCCCACTCGACGTGCGGACAGACCGCAGACGGCGACGAGTGGACGTAGACCACGCCACTGGTGCTGCCACGGGTGCTCACTGCTGACCTCCGCTACTCGACGAGGGACGTCTTCCCCTACGCCTTTGCCGAGTGAGGTGATCACCGTGAAAGCCCGTTCGCTGCATTCTGCCTTGACTTGAGCCATGTCCGCCATAAGAACCAGCTCGATCATCACCCGACCGGGGCAGATACAGGTCTTAAGTCCCGATCTCCCCGGCCGAGTGATGCGTGATCGTGATCTACAGAGCGTTTACCGCGGCGACGACGTCGACTAGACCAGTGCCCTTGTCGAACGACGACGTGTACGGACCCACGGGCTGGTAGCCGGTGCCGTACTTGTGGGCCGAGGACTTCAGCGCCCGCTCGATGTCGGCGGGGGTCGCGGAAGGCTTGGCCTGGAACAGCTGCGCGACGATGCCGGCGATCTGCGGTGCCGCCATCGACGTGCCGCTGATGGTGTTGTACGTGCCGAGGTCCAGCAGCCCCGGACCGTTCTGCGGGGCCAGGCCGGTCGAGCAGATCGGCAGGTACAGACGGCAGGCGGAGACGATGTTCTCACCGGGCGCCGAGATGTCCGGCCAGGTCGAGGGATCGGTCTTCAGGCCGCGCGACGAGAAGTCGGACACCGCGCCGTCACGGGTGCCCGTGCCCTGGTCGTTGTACGAGGCCGCCGAGATCACGCCGGGCGTCGGGTCGATACCGGGCGGGTTGGACAGGTTGGTGGTGCCGTCACCGCCGTCGTTGCCGTTCGCCCACACGACGACGACGCCCTCAGCCACGAGCTGACGCTGCAGCTTGACCGTCACCGACTCGGGGTCGAACGCACCGCCACCAGTCGGACCATACGAGTTGTTGATCACCTTGATCGGCGGGCACGTCGCCGCGGGCACGCCGGCGCCGCACGGGGCGTTGTGGTTCTCCAGCACCCAGTTCAGCGCGGCGTCCGCGCCGAGGATGAGGATCGCCGCGCCGGTCGAGATGACCACGCCCTTCGCGCCCGGCGCGGACCCGCCGACCTGGGTGCCGTCGGCGAGCTTGTAGGGCGTGCCGATCGCGATGCCGGTGACGTGCGTGCCGTGGCCGCCCAGCGAGGTCGTGTCGGTGTCGACGATGTTCGGCACCGGGACGATGCAACTGGTGTCCGTGGACCCGTCCGCGACGCAGAGGCTCTTCAGGCTGCGGACGATCTTGCCGCCGGCGAACGCGGGGTGCGTCGGGTCCACGCCCGAGTCGATCACCGCGACCGAGACGCCGGCGCCGGTCAGCCCGGAGGACTGCTGGGCCTCGGCGCTGCGCGTGGCGGTCGTGCCGGACGAGCCCAGGAACCTGGCCGCCCTCGCCACCTCGACGGTGCGGACGCCCGGCTTGGCGCGTGCCGAGGAGATCTGCGCGGAGGTGCCGCGAGCAGCGACGACGCCGATCTTGCGGAAGCTCGTGAGCTTCTGCAGACCGGCCGCCTCCACCGCCTGTTCGGCGGAGGTGAGATCAGTGCCGTGGACGTAGACCGTCGAGGTCGGCGCGGCCGTCGCGACAGGGGTTGAGGCGGCCACGAGCACTACAGCGAGGAGTGCGGCGCGTTTGAACATGGACCCTCCGTGAACATAGGCAGGCAATCCATCTAACGAGTGATCCACTTTCCGGTGACGGGTGTCACGCAACGTCTCGACTGGCTGCGGTCGATCGACCCCAGACCGCTACCGTGTCCCCCCGTGCGGAAAGGTGGGGTCTCGTGCGGCTGATCCGTCTGGGTGCTGAACCCTCGGCCATTGGGGCGGACATCCGCGCCGCCCTGACGGCGTGCGGCACGGGAACCTCGGCCCTGGGTGGAGTCGCGCTGATCGGCGTGCAGCCACCGGACTGCCCTGTGCCGCTGGACGCGATCGTCGTGCTGCCCAAGGGTGTTCTGGTGATCGTCGGCGTCGACCTGCCGGACCCGGCGGTGAAGCTCGAGGCACCGCTGGGCGGACAGTGGAAGATCGACGGGTGGCCGCTGGTCAGCCAGGACGGCGCGGCGAACCCGGCGACCGAGGCGGTGGCGGCGGCCACGGCGGTGGCGCAGCGGATCCAGGCGATGCGCGCGGAGCCGTTGCCGGTGAGCACGGTCGTGGCGGTCGGGCCGTTCGTGAGCCAGGTCGTGCAGCCCACCTCGGACCTGAACCGCGGCGTGCGGGTGCTACACCCCAAACCGTCCACTTTGCTCTCCGCGGCCCGTGAGCTCGCGACGTCCTCGGTGCTGTGCACGGCGGACCACGCGGTGAAGCTGCTCGCGATCCTGCAGACCACCGGTACGCCGCCGGACGCGCGGATGTTGCTGTCCGAGGGGTTCAGCGACGCGGTCTCCCCCGATCTCGCGGCCGCCAGCACGATGCTGATCCCGAAGATCCAGGCCGCGCCGTTGATCAGCAGCAAACGCTTGCCCACCAAGGTTCCGCTGCCGTACCTGGCGATCGGCGCACTGGTCGCGGTGCTGCTCATCGTCTGGCTGCTGGTCGCCCTGCCCGGCGACGACAAGCCGGCCGACGCGACGCCCGTGCCGTCGGCGACCCAGCCGACGACGGTGGTCGTGGACGGCACGACGTTCGTGCCCAAGGACGTCAAGAAGGACAAGGACTGCCAGGCCCAGGCGTTCGGTGACGCGAAGGCGTGGCTGATCGCGAACGAGTGCGGCCAGCTGCAGCGCGCCATCTACGAGACGAGCGTGCAGGGCAAGCAGGCCACGGTGCTGGTGGCGGACCTCGACCTGCTGGACTCGCCGAGCGCGACCGCGTTCCACAAGATCGTCACCGCGCCGGGGTCCGGCGGCGTGCACGGGCTCGACGGCAAACCGCTGGAGAACGCGGCGTTCGCGAGCGGCGTGAAGGGCTCCCACGTGCAGCTGGCGTTCGTGGTGTGGTCCGGCGGCGCGGGCGACCAGGCGCTGGACCCGATCGCGAAACAGGCGTTGCGACTGCCCGCCGCCCGGTAGAGGGTTGGGGGCATGATCGGACAACTTCGTTCTGTGGTGCTCGACTGCCCTGACCCCTCCGCGCTGGCGTCCTTCTACGAGAAGCTGCTGGGCGCCGAACGCCTGGCCGGTGGTGACGAGACCTGGCAGGTGATCGTCGCTTCCGGCACGCGCGTCGCGTTCCAGCTCGCTCCCGAGTACCAGCCGCCGACGTTCCCGGATCCGCACGGCTCGCAGCAGTTCCACCTCGACGTGCTGGTCGAGGACATCGAGGAGGCCGAACCTCGGGTGCTGGAGCTCGGCGCACGGTTGGTGCAGAAGGACAACGACGACACGTTCCGGGTCTACGCGGACCCCGTCGGGCATCCGTTCTGCCTCGTGTGGCTTTCTTGATCGAGGCCTACTGTGGCGGGCATGGACTTCGACGTCATCGTCATCGGTGGTGGCCCTGTTGGTGAGAACGTGGCGTGGCGGACGGCCGCGGGAGGCCTGTCCACCGCCATGATCGAGAAGGAGCTGGTCGGCGGCGAGTGCTCGTACTGGGCGTGCATGCCGTCGAAGGCGTTGCTGCGACCCGGTCACGCGCTCGCGGCCGCCCGGCGCGTCCAGGGTGTGAACGCCGGGTCGCTCAACCCCGCCGAGGTGCTGGCGCGGCGCACGAGTTTCACGTCCAACTGGGACGACTCCGGCCAGGTCAAGTGGGCCGAGTCGGAGAACATCACGGTCATCCGCGGTGAGGGTGAGGTGACCGGCGAGCGCGAGGTCACCGTCGGCAACGAGGTGTACCGGGCGCGCCAGGCCGTCGTCGTGTGCACGGGCAGCGTGCCGAAGATGCCGCCGCTGGAAGGCATCGCCGACACTCCTGTGTGGACGTCGCGGGATGCCACGTCAGCGCGCGAAGTTCCGGACTCGCTGGTGGTGCTGGGCGGCGGTGTGGTCGGCGTCGAGATGGCGCAGGCGTGGTCGCGGCTCGGGTCGAAGGTGACGCTGGTGGTGTCCGGCGACCGGCCGTTGCCGCGCCTGGAGGACTTCGCCGGGCCGCTGGTCGTCGAGGGTCTGCAGGAAGACGGCGTCGAGGTGTTGCTGAACGCTCGTGCGTCAGCGATCGCGCCGGGTGCGCTGACGTTGCAGGACGGCCGGGTCGTGAAGGGCTCGGAGATCCTCGTCGCGACCGGACGCGTGCCGGCGACCAAGGACGGCAAGCCGCTGACCATCGACGACAGCTGTCTGGTGTCCGGTGTGGACGGACGCTGGCTGTACGCGGCGGGTGACGTCACCGGACGGGCGCTGCTGACGCACCAGGGCAAGTACCAGGCGCGGGCGGCCGGCTCGGCGATCCTGGAGCGGTCGCGCGGGTTCGAGCCGAAGCAGTGGTCGGCCGGGCAGGCGTGGGCGGACCACGTGGCGGTGCCGCAGGTCGTGTTCACCGACCCCGAGGTGGCGTTCGTCGGGCACACCGCGGAGGAGGCGCGCAAGGCCGGTCGCGAGGTCAAGGTGGTCGACCTGGACATCGCGGTCGCCGGCTCGTCGCTGCACGCGGACGGGTACAAGGGCAGGACCCGGATGGTCGTGGACGAGCGCACGCGGACGCTGGTCGGCGTCACGTTCGTCGGCCAGGACGTGGCCGAGCTGCTGCACTCGGCGACCGTCGCGATCGTCGGGGAGGTCACCGTGGACCGGTTGTGGCACGCGGTGCCCTCGTACCCGACGATCAGCGAGGTCTGGCTGCGGATGCTCGAGGCCTACGGACTCTGAGCGACCTGACCGTCCAGGACTGATCCCAGCATTGTGGTGAGCAGTTCGTTCGCCGTGCCGACCACGTACGCGCGGTCGTCCTCGTCGACGCGTTCGGCGAGTTTGAACAACGCGTCCGCGGTCTGCACGGCGATCCGGAAGGTGAGCATCACCGGTGCGTCGCCGTGCGCGCCGAAGCGGTTGACGAACATCTCCGCCAGCCGTTCGGCCATGAGTTCGTACTGGTCGACACTGGAGTCGAGCCGGTGGCTGTCCAGCATGTCGCTGAACCGCACCCGGCCGAAGCCGGGCACCTCCGTCAGCATCCGCATGTAGACGCTGACGATCTGCGTCATGGCCTCACGCCACGTCTCGGCGAGGAGGTCCGTGGCGAACAGCTCCTCGACCTCGCGGAGATAGGTCTCCATCCCGCGAAGTGCCAGAGCGTGGACAACGGATCTTTTGTCCGGGAAGTACTGATAGAAGGAACCAATGGGCACTCCGGCCACATCGACGATGCGCGCCGTGGTGATGTCGTCGTAGTCGTATTCGTTCAGCAGGCTCGCACAAGCGTCCAGGATCGCGGAGACAGTAGCCGCGCCACGCTGTTGCACCGGCTGTCGACGCATCACCCTGGCTAACCTGCCTTTGGCCGGGTCTTCATGCACGCGAACATCTTTATCCATACGACCCGCTAAGCCCAAGCACAGGTTCCCGACAGGTTTCAGCCTGGATCTCCACGCCGTTTGCGGTGAACTACCCAACCGAAGTCCACAACGCAGACAACGGCGAGTAGTAAAAGCACGATCCCGAGCCACGCGAGGTCAGCTCTGAGTGCCAGCCACCCGGCGACCGAGTTGAAGACCAGGCCAAACCCGGCGAGCCACAACCGCAGCGTCAGAGCACTGCGCGGAGGTGCCGGGGGTGGCAGGTAGTCGCTCACCTCACCCGGTTTCCCTCAGCAGGGGTGCCTCAACCCGTCGCAGAGGCCTCGGAGGTTTCGTCACATAGGGCCTAACGAGACGCGTCAGGGCCAGACCAGGAGCGATGAGCGGGACCACGGCGGTCAGCACGGCGGCTGTGACGCCCGCTCGCATCACGTCCCTGGGCATGACGGCGATCTTGTCGACGACGAACGCCCTGCGGCCGGTGAGCGACACGGCCGCCAGGATGATCAAGAACACGACCATGCTGAGCATCGCGCGCTGGACCGCGTGTTCGTATCCGGCTGCTTCTCCCGCGATCAGCACCGCGAACCAGCCGGCGAGCGCGGGCAGCTGAGCCTGCTCGGTGGTGGCGGCCCAGCTCAGGCCGCCGAGGGTCGCGAGCCAGGCGAGAACGCTCTCCCGTTCCTGCGCCCAGATGGAGGCCGCGTCGAGGGGAATACCGGTCCAGGCGAGTACGCCGAGCGGGGTGAGGGGTGTGTCGGCGAGTTGGCCGAGCACCCAGGCGAGCGTCCACGCGGACAGCAGGACCGCGAGGACGAGCTGCCACCTCGGCCTGCGCACCACACAACGGGCGAGCCGGACGATCTCCGCACGCGTCATACCCCCACCATGCCGTTCCCAGGTGGTTTGCGGAGAAACGTCACCCCAACGCTCACCCTCCTGGACCTCCGCCAGGGCGGTTGATCACGCAGCGCTATCCACGATCGGGGGACAGATCTTTTCTATGCTGAGGACATGAGCATTGATCAGCTTCTGCGGCTGCCCAGCTACCTGATGCTCCAGCTGGTCAGGGAAGCCCGCCGGCTGGCGCGGGGCGACCTGCGTCCGCCGCACGTGACGGTGCTGGCGTTCCTGGCCGAGCAGGAGGCGGTGGCGCAGAAGCGGATCAGCGACGGCGTGCGGATGGACGCCAGCGACCTGGTGTCGGTGCTCGACGATCTCGAGGGACGTGGGTTCGCCCAGCGCAAACGGGACGAACGAGACAGGCGCCGCTTCACCGTGTCGATCACGGACGCGGGTGTGCGGGCCCTGCACGAGCGACTGGAGACGGCTCGTGCGCATGAAGAGGAGCTGCTGGCGCCGTTGACCGTGTCCGAGCGCGTTGAACTCACCACACTGCTGCGGAAGGCGTACCTGCATCACACTGACTTGCGTGTAGATTAGACAGTCTGCGCTCACACGAACGGGGTGCGGGCAAGGAGATGCGGAACGGGATTAAAACCCGACGCCGCATTATATCGAGAAATGAGGCAAGTTGTCAAGCCCCTCCGATGACCTCCGGCTCGCCGAAATGGAGCCGGAGCAGGAATACGTGGCCATGTTGTACGGCCGGCTCGACGACCTCCGTGAACAGACGTCGAAACGACTCGCACAATCGTTGCGACAAACTGGCGGCACGCACCAGATGCGGTCAGAACGCGACACCTCGGTCGCGATGTACACAGATCAATTGGCTCAGTACAGCGCGGTGGAGAACGGGCTCGCGTTCGGCAGGCTCGATTTCCACAACGAAGACCGCTTCTACATCGGCCGAATCGGTCTGTTCGACGAGGACAAGGAATACGAGCCGCTGCTGATGGACTGGCGCGCTCCCGCCGCCAGGCCGTTCTACCTCGCGACCGCCGCGTCCCCGGACGGCGTGCGCCGGCGCCGCCACCTGCGGACCCGCTCGCGCAAGGTGATCGGCCTCGACGACGAGGTGCTCGACATCAACTCGGCCGACGTGTCCCGCAGCGAGTCCCTGACCGGCGAGGCGACGCTCCTGGCGGCGTTGAACGAGTCGCGCACCGGCCAGATGAGCGACATCGTCGCGACGATCCAGGCCGAGCAGGACACCATCATCCGCTCCGAGCTCAACGGCGTCGTCGTCGTGCAGGGCGGTCCGGGCACCGGCAAGACCGCGGTAGCCCTGCATCGCGCCGCATACCTGCTGTATACACACCGTCGACAGCTGGCGAAACGCGGCGTTCTCGTGGTCGGCCCGAACACGACGTTCCTGCGATATATCAGTCAGGTCCTCCCCTCCCTCGGCGAGACAGGCGTCCTGCTGTCCACAGTCGGCGAGCTCTATCCAGGTCTGACGGCCACGGGTCGCGAGTCCGCGGAGGCGGCGGCCGTGAAGGGCCGCATCCAGATGGCCGACGTGATCGCCGCGGCCGTGCGCGACCGCCAGGAGGCCCCGCCGTCCGTCGAGATCCGCTTCGACAACGACACGCTGCGCCTCGATCGCCGCGCCATCTCCGACGCGCGGGGCAGGGCGCGCCGGACCCGCCGCCCGCACAACGAGGCCCGCCGCACGTTCGCCCGCGAGATCATCTCGACGCTGGCGGGAATGGTGGCCGGTCGCCTCGGCGGGCACCTGCTCGACAAGGCGGACATGGACGACATCCGCCGCGAGCTCCGCGAGTCGGAGGAGGTCCAGGCCGCGATCTCGTCGCTGTGGCCAGTGCTGACCCCGTTCTCGCTGCTCTCCGAGCTCTACGCGAACCCGAAGCGCCGCAACCGCGCGATGTCGCGGTTCACGCGCGAGGAACGCGACCTGCTGCAGCGTTCGTCGGACGACTGGACCCCGGCCGACGTCCCATTGCTGGACGAGGCGGCCGAACTGCTGGGCGAGGACGACTCGGAGGCCAAGGCCCGCGCCGAACGCCAGCGCCGCCAGGCCATCGAATACGCCCAGGGCGTCCTCGACATCCTCGACCTGGAAGACGACGCCGACCCCGACATCCTGATGGCCACGGACCTGATGGACGCCTACCGCCTGGCCGAACGCCACGGCGTGGACCGCTACGAAACCGCAGCGGAACGCGCCGCCGCCGACCGCACCTGGACATTCGGCCACATCATCGTGGACGAGGCCCAGGAACTCTCGGCCATGGCCTGGCGCACCCTGATGCGCCGCTGCCCGTCGAAGTCCATGACGGTCGTCGGCGACATCGCCCAGACCGGCGACATCGGCGGCGCCACCTCCTGGGACACCGTGCTGTCCCCGTACGTGCAGAACCGGTGGAGGTTGACCGAGCTGTCGGTGAACTACCGCACCCCGGCCGAGATCATGGAGGTGGCCGCAGACGTCCTCGCGTCCGTCGACTCCTCCCTGGTCCCGCCGACGTCCGTGCGCGAAACCGGTGTGCCGCCTTGGGTTTCCTCGGTGCCGTCACTGGTCTCCGAGCTCCCGTCTCTGATCTCCGACGAGGTCGCCGCCGTCGGTGACGGCAAGGTGGCGGTCATCGTGCCCGCCGCGCTGCTGCCGTCGGTGGGCTCGGCGATCGTTGCCGGGGTGCCGGGGTCGTCGATGGGCAACGACCTGGAGGAGGCGCAGGTCGTGGTGCTGGGGGTGACCGACGCCAAGGGCCTGGAGTTCGACTCGGTCGTTGTTGTCGATCCGGTTGGAATTCTTGGGGAATCTCCCCGTGGCGCTTCGGATCTGTACGTGGCGCTGACCCGTGCGACGCAACGACTCGGCGTCGTGCATACCGGCACACTGCCGGATGTGCTATCCCGACTGAAGGACGGTTCGTAGCGGATAGGAGACCCGGATGGCGAGCATCGAGTCAGCTGTCATCCGGGTCGTCGCCACCGTCAGCAACCAACTCTCACCCACGCTCAATCAGCTCGTTCCCGCCCGCTCCGCTGCCATCTCCCCACCCCTGCTCAACTACCTGGACTCGCCGGACTTCGCTGAGGTGACCAGGCAAGTCGTGCTGTGGCGCACGATGCGAGGTGATCTCGACTCTGGTCTCGCCGCCGACCTGCGCGAGCAGATCGTCCAAGGTCTACGCCTGTCCGGCGCCTCCGGTGATCCAAAGGAAGTCCTGGACGCCTTGACAGCTGTAGATCCGTTGAGTGCGAACGCACTCGACACCCAGACCGCGGTCGCGGTGGCACATCTGGCGACCGCAGCTAGGAACAACACACTCGTTCTCCGACGAGCAACATCACTGGAAGACTTCCACGAATACGCCCGGAAGCTGCGCAGGCCGATCGCTGCGATGCACGCCGTAATGCGATTACCCCACATCGGGGTCAGTAGATCCGTGCCATACGACGAGCTGTACGTGCGGCCGACGGTGAGGCTCAGCGTTTCTGTTGAGCAGCTGACGCTGCCGGGCAGGCGAACCGTGCTGCTCGGCAACCCCGGCGCAGGGAAGTCCACGCTGGCCAACAAGTTGACCTATGACGTGGCCAAGGCACCTGACGGCCGCGTTCCGTTCTTGCTGGTACTGCGCGACCACACCTCGTGGTTTCGTGAGGGCGGCCGGGAGCTGCTGAAGTACCTTAAGCATGTATGTCGCGACCCGTACAACCTCGCTCCGCCACGTGACGCTCTGGAATACCTGTTGCGCAACGGCCGCGCGGTCGTGGTGCTGGACGGACTCGACGAACTCGTCGAAACCGAGCTCCGCCGCCGAGTCGTCCGGCTGGTCGAGGGATTCGCACACCAGTTTCCGCTGACTCCCGTCGTGGTTACCGCGCGCAAGATCGGCTACGGCGAGGCACCGCTCAGCGAGTCGTTGTTCGCCAAGGGCACAGTGGAGGACTTCGCCCCAGACCAGGTATCCGAATACGCGGTGCGCTGGTTCGCGCTGGACGCGAGCACACCGAGCCACCAACGTCGGCAACTCGCCGATGCCTTCCTGCGTGAAAGCAAAACGATCGAAGATTTGCGGCGGAACCCGCTTCTGCTCGCGCTGTTGTGCGCCATGTACTCGAGCGAACACTACCTGCCGCACAACCTGGCCCAGGTCTACGAACGTTGCGCTCTCATGCTCTTCGACCGGTGGGACAAGATGCGCGGCATTTCGTTGCCAGTGCAGTTCCACGGCCGCCTGCGCAGCGCGGTGCAACACCTGGCGTGGCACCAGTTCACCGCGAAGAAATCCGGGGCGCCACAGCCTCGCAGCCGGATCGTGCAGTTACTTGCCGATTACCTTGAGTCCAAGTCCTTCGACGCTGATGAGGCGCTGGAGGCAGCTGAACACTTCGTGGAGTTCTGCACGGGACGTGCATGGATCCTCACAGACCTAGGAGCAACGCGAACCGAACCTCAATTCGGGTTCACCCATCGCACGTTCCTCGAATACTTCGCGGCTGAGCACTTGGTGCGCAAACACACCAGCGCCCAGGAGCTGTGGCAGGCGCTGAAGCCGAAGAGCGAGCAAGTCCCCTGGGAAGTGATCTCCCGGATCGCCTTGCAGCTGCACGACCGCAACGCCGAGGACGGCGCTGACGAGATTCTGCTCGCCGCATTGGCGGACGACGCCGTCGACTTCGCGACGGACGCACTCGGCTATGTCACGCCACGACCCCAGGTGATCGCGGAAATCGTCGCCAGGATCATCACGTCTGTTGTGGACAGCGATGCCTACAACCAAGGGCAACGCAAGGAGTTGCTGAGAAGGTCCCTGCAGGACAGTCTTCCCGCGAACACGTCGATCGTGAACCGGGCCGTTCTCCACCACGTCACCGCGATGTGTGACGCGCAGCATCCCGCAACCTCAAGTGTCGTGCGCTTATTGCTGGTCACCAGGTGGTTGGATCCCGAGTACCGCCCCGCAATACGCAACCTGCACCGCAAAGGCCTCGAAGAGGTGGAGAGGTTGCCCGACAACTGGCCGTGGCTGCCAGAGGTGGACACCCTGCTCGACCTCGTCAGCCACGTGCGTCAATGTGGCCCGAGCACATTGTTCGACCAGCACTCCTTCCTGGGCGAGTACATCCCCGCACCAGTTAGCTCACTGTTGTCCTTCAGCAACGTCACCCCGTTCGATCGAACCGACGCCGACCAACTCTCCGTCGTGATCGCGATCCACCTCACGCCTTGGATGTCAGGTAACCGCTGGCTGTCGGACTACGACCTGGCCTCGACGCGCAAACTCGTACCGCAGGGCAAGCTGCATACCGGGCTGACGGCGTTGCTGTGCCTGCCCTACCTGGAAATGCATGTAGACCACGGCCAGGCATTGCCTTTCCAGTCGATGGCGATCCACGAGCACCTGGCCGAAGGCCGGCGCGGGCACCACGCTCAGACCGTGGACGCCGAGTCGAACTACGGCCCGGTGCCAGCCGAAGTCGAGAACCTCCTGGACCTGTGGATGCGGAGGCAGTTCGATGTTTTCGACTGGCACAGAGATGAACCCGCGCTGCCCCAGCAAACTGGACCTGCCGATGATTGACCGGCTCATGCCTCATTTCGAGTAGAACAGCGCCGGGATCAGCCCGACAGACCCAGACCTGCAGCCGCCGCACCCAACCCCAACGCGACGCTGACCACGACGTTCAACAGTGCTGGGCGGTACTTCTCGGTCTCCAGCAGCTTCACCGTCTCGTAGCTGAACGTCGAGTACGTCGTGAGCCCGCCGCAGAACCCCGTCCCCAGCAACGGCATCCAGTCCGTACCAACGACAAGCCCGATCAGGAAGCACCCCACGACGTTCACCGTCAATGTGCCCCAAGGGAAATCGGACTCGTGCTTCGACTGCACGAACCGGTCGAGCAGGTACCGGCAAGGCGCGCCCAAGGCAGCGCCCAGAAACACCACCAGAGCCGTCATCGCGTCACCCGCAGCCCGAGAAACGCTGCCAGCACAGCACAAACCGGCGTCACCAGCAGCGCCCACGACCACGACAGCGCGTACGACGAGAAGGTCGTGAACCCGCCGAGAAGCCCAACCCCGAAGAAGGCGCGCACCAACGGCCGGGGAACCAATCCCATCAGCACGCCGATCAGGAACGACCCGAGCACGTTGATGACGAACAACCCCCACGCACCCGGCACCGCCAACGACAACCCGTAGCGCGCAACGCCTCCAAGCCCGCCGCCCAGCGACACCAAAGCCACGAACGGCAGGTGGAGCTCGGTGCGTTGGGCCGGGACGTGCAGGTCGACGTCCGGGTCCACCGGATCAGGCTGTGGGTTCGGCAAGGTGCTCGACCAGATGATCCAGGGCCTTCAGGGCGCGCACGACATCCTCGCGCTCGGAGGCCTCCAGCTTGCCCAGCGCGGCACCGATTCTCTTCTCGTGTTCGCGCTGCCACACGAGCAGCTGTTCGTGTCCACGGGGTGAGACGGATAGTCGTGCTACCCGCCTGTCCTTGGGGTCTCCGCCGCGCACGACGAGGCCTGAGTCGATCAGCTGGGACACCAGGCCGGAGACGGTGTTGGGGGCCAGGCGAAGGGCCGAGGCAAGATCGCCGACCTTCATCGGCGGGCGTTCCGCGAGGGTCTGCAGCAGTTCTACCTGCGCCATCGGCAGGGATTCCCAGGGCCAGTCCGCCCGGATGCTCGTCCGCAGCGCCCGGCGCAGGCGAGTGACGACGTCGGTGAGCGTGCGGGCTTCGTCTGACATGCAGAAATACTACTGAACTTCGAGCAATAGCTCTGGGTCAGATATAATCTGGATACGATGAACTGGTTCGTCACGGAGTCCCCCAGGCCGGCGTGGATCGCGCGCCGGTCGTATGCGCCGTGGCTGGTCATCGCGACGGTCTGCTTCGGGGCGTTCATGGGGCAGTTGGACGCCTCGATCGTCACGCTGGCGTTCCCCGCGATGGGTCAGCACTTCGCCGCGGATCCCGAGTGGATCTCGCTCAGCTACCTGATCACGCTCGTGGCGCTGCTCGTCCCAATGGGCAGGATCGCGGACCGGCTGGGCCGCAAGATCGTCTACATCTACGGCTTCGCGGTCTTCACCGGCGCGTCCATCGCGTGTGTGTACGCGCCGAGTTTCGACGCGCTGATCGCGGCCCGCGTCGCGCAGGCTGTCGGTGCGGCGATGTTGCAGGCCAACAGCGTCGCGCTGGTCACCACCGCGGTCGCGCCCGATCAACGACGCAGAGCGCTCGGCGTCCAGGCCGCCGCGCAGGCGACCGGGCTCGCCGCCGGGCCGATCCTCGGCGGGTACCTCACCGAGCACCACGGCTGGCAGGCGGTGTTCGCGATCAACGTGCCCATCGGGGTCGTCGCCATGATCGCGGGCCACTACCTGCTCCCCCGCACGAAGACCAAGCCGGAGAAGGCGAAGCCGGGCTGGAAGGTCCTGCCGGGACTGACGGGCGTGCTGCTCACGTACGCCGCGTTGTTCGCGCCGATGACGTTGCTGCCGTTCACGATGAAGCAACCGTTGGCGCACATAGGACTCACGACGGCCGCTCTGCCGCTCGGGTTCGCCGTCGCGGCGACGATGCTCCACAGACCGGGCATCAGGACCGGGGCGCTCATCACGGCGACGGCACTGATCATGCCTGTGCCACAGGTGCTTCAGCTCGTCGTCGCGGGCATCGGGCTCGGGATCATCGCGCCGGCCTGCACGAAACGGGTGATGAGCGCGCTCCCGGAGTGCTCGGCCGGGGTCGGGAGCGGGCTGGTCAACGTCGCGCGGGGGCTCGGGACGGCGCTGGGCGTCGCGGTCGCCACCGCGCTGGTTCACACTTTCCAGTGACGGCAGCGGGTTTCGATGGGCCAAAAGGGCTCCACCCCTGCCGCACGCGTGTGGCGCGTCAGTAGCCTGGGCGCATGTCTGAACGGGTGAGCTGGGTTCCGGACGGCGTCGACACGGGGAAGCCGAGCGCTGCTCGACTCTACGACTACCTGCTCGGTGGCGGGCACAACTTCGCGGCCGACAGAGCGCTGGCGGAGAAGTTCCTGCAGGCCCAGCCGAACGCGCGGACGATCGCGCGGCTGAACAGGGGGTTCCTGCGCCGGGCCGTGCTGTTCATGATGGACAACGGCATCCGGCAGTTCCTCGACCTCGGTTCCGGCATCCCGACGGTCGGCAACGTGCACGAGATCGCGCAGAAGGCCGACCCGGAGACCCGCGTGGTGTACGTGGACTTCGAGGAGGTCGCGGTCGCGCACAGCCAGCTCATCCTGGAGCACGACCCGCGCGCGACGATCATCCAGGAGGACATGACCCGCCCCGCGGACGTGCTGAAAGCCGCGGAGGGAAGCGGTCTCATCGACTTCACGCAGCCCGTCGGCGTGCTGACCTCCGGTGTCTTCCACTTCGTGCCACCGGAGGCCGATCCGCGCGCGATCGTGGCGGCGTACCGCGACGCCGTGGCTCAGGGCAGCTACCTGGCGGTCTCGCAGTTCACCCAGGACCTGCAGCCCGAGGAGATGGCCGGGGTCGTCGAGGTCATGAAGAAGAGCCAGAACCCGATGTTCCCGCGCACGAAAACCGAGATCGAGGGGTTCTTCGACGGGTTCGAGCTCGTGGAGCCGGGCATCGTGCCGCTGCCCCTGTGGCGGCCGGAGAGCACGAACACCGATGATCCGGACAAGGCGGGCATTTACGCTGCTGTAGGCCGGAAGGCCTAGCCGCTTGTCGATGTTGGCCCACGGGCGGTGAGTCCGTACGCTCTGTGCACAGAATGGAACTTCCGGAGCTCGCCGCCCGCTGGATGAACGCGCTCACTCAGACCGCGTACATCCCGCTGTCCCACGCCGAAATCGAGCAGGTTCTTCTCGATTCACTGGTGGCGCTGCCCGAGTCACCTGAATCGGTAGCCGATCAATTGGTGTCACTGCACGCAACCGGACCGGACTCGTTGCGTGCCACGATCGAGGTTCTTTCGCCCACCTTCGAACTACCTCTGCTCGCCAGGTTGAGCTCCGCGTACGCGCAGGCCATGCGGATGGACGCGTTCGACCAGCAGGAGCAGATCAAGGTCGCGATCGTGCGGGCCAAACAGCGGGTCGAACGCACGCTGAAGGTCAGCCAGGCGCGGTTCCGGGAGGTCTTCGACTCCGCCGCGCTGGGCATCGTGATCACCGACCTCACCGGCAGGTGCGTCGAGGCGAACGACACGCTCGCCGAGATCGTCGGGCTGGAGTCGGGTGCCGAGCTGAACGACCG
The DNA here is from genome assembly GCF_040629405.1 of Lentzea sp. NPDC005914. Lineage (NCBI taxonomy): Bacteria > Bacillati > Actinomycetota > Actinomycetes > Pseudonocardiales > Pseudonocardiaceae > Lentzea > Lentzea sp. NPDC005914. Next base: position 23,794 of record NZ_JBEXVQ010000027.1, read on the forward strand.
CGACCTGACCGAGTTCTACCACCCCGAGGACGTGGCAGCCCTGGGCGCCTCGTACCGGAAGGTGCGCGAGGGGCACCTCGACAGGTTCCGCGACCAGCGCAAGCTGATCCGCGCCGACGGCGAGCCGGTGTGGGTGTACCTCGCGGTGTCGTTGCTGCGCGACGCGGACGGCGAACCCACCCACCACGTCACGATGGTCGAGGACATCAGCGAGCTGCACCTGTTGCAGCGCAGCCTGGACCACCAGTTGCTGCACGACTCGCTGACCGGCCTGTCGAACCGCCAGCACTTCGTCACGCAGGTCGAACGACGCGACACGAACAACCCGATCACGTTGTACCACCTGGGTTTGGACGCGTTCTCAGTCGTCAACAACGGCGTGGGCCACGAGACCGGCGACAAGCTCCTCAAGATCGTCGCGGCGCGCCTGGGCAAGCTCGCCGGTGAGAAGAAGGCCGTGCTGGCACGGATCGGCGGTGACGAGTTCGCGATGATGACCTTCTCCGACACCGTCACGACGACCATCGAGGAGATCCAGGAGGCGCTCGCCGAACCGACCTTTGTGGACGATCACGGCATCGCGCTGTCGGCCAGCATCGGCGTGGTGGACCGGCCTCCGGCGTTCGCGACGGCCAACGAGCTGATGCGGTGCGCCAATGCCGCGTTGCGCCAGGCGAAATCGCGCGGCAAGCGGCAGTGGGCGTTGCACGACCCGCACGACGACGCCCGCCGCCGCGGCAGGTACGCGCTGGCCGCGTCGATGCCGGGTGCGTGGGAGCACGGCGAGCTGGAGATCCTCTACGCGCCGGTGCACGACCTCGAGACACGCGAGGTGCTCGGTGCCGTCGCCCGCCTGCACTGGGACGACCTGAGCCACAACGACACCATGGCGCTGGCGGACTCGACGGGCCTGTCGCTGCCGATCGGCAGGTGGCTGCTGCGCGAGGCGTGCGCTCAAGCCGCGAGATGGGTCGAGGAGTTCGGCGACCGGGCGCCCGCGCTGCACATCGCGTTGGGCGCCCTGCAGTCTCGCGACGAGGACCTGGTCGCCGACGTCAAGCGAGCGCTGGACGAGACGGGCCTGCCGCCCGACCGGCTGCGGATCGCACTCGACATCTCCTCGGTGCTCGCCGGCGACGACAACGCCGTGGTGCTGCACGACAGCGGCATCGTGACGGCGCTGGACGGCTTCCACGGCGGGCACGACGAGCTGACGGTGCTGACCGAGGTGCCGGTCCGCACGGTGATCACCCGCGCCCCCGCGCCGGGCACGGACTCCCCGCTGCGTCAAGCGATGCGCGACCTCGTCACCGCCGTGCACAGCTTCGGCGTGCGGTTCGCCGTCGACGAGGTGCACACGCTCGACGACGCCGAGCACTGGCGTTCCGTCGGCGCGGACGCCGTGATCGGGTTGCTGCCCGCCCTGTCCGCGGCCGAGGTTACCGAACTGCTGGCTACAGCTGTTTCACCGCCGCCAGCAGCTTCGTGAGCGAGTCCTTGGCGTCACCGAACAACAGCGTCGTCTTGGGGTTGTAGAGCAGCTCGTTGTCCACACCAGCGAAGCCCGGCCGCATCGACCGCTTCATGAACACCACGGACTTCGCGCGATCGACGTCGAAGATCGGCATGCCGTAGATCGGGCTGGACGGCTCGTCGCGCGCACCGGGGTTCACGACGTCGTTCGCGCCGACGACCACCGCGACGTCGACCGACGTGATGCCGGGGTTGACGTCGTCGAGCTCCTTGAGCTGCTCGTACGGCACGTCGGCCTCGGCCAGCAGCACGTTCATGTGCCCGGGCATCCGGCCCGCCACGGGGTGAATCCCGTACGCCACCGAGACTCCCCGGCGTTCGAGCTGCGCCACGAGCTCGCGCACGGCGTGCTGAGCCTGCGCGACGGCCAGCCCGTATCCGGGCACTACGACGACGTTGTTCGCGTACCCCAGCAGGATCGCGACGTCCTCGACCGTGCCGGACTTGACCGTCCGCTGCTCTTCACCCTGCGCCACCACAGTGGTGGCCTTGAACGCGCCGAACAGGATGTTCGTGAGCGATCGCCCCATCGCCTGCGCCATCAGCCGGGTCAGGATCGTGCCGGACGCGCCGACGAGCGTGCCCGCGACGATCAGCAGGGTGTTGGCCAGCACGTACCCGGACGCCGCCACCGCGAGACCGGTGAACGCGTTCAGCAGCGAGATCGCGATCGGCACGTCCGCGCCACCGACCGGCAGCACGAACAGCACGCCGAGCGCGAGTCCGACGGCGGCCAGCAGCCACAGCAGGAAGCCGTTCGGCGTCGCGATCGTCAAGGCGCACAGGGCGACCGACGACACACCGGCCGCGATCGCGAGCTGCTGCCCGGCCGGAAGCAGCACCGGCCGGGTGGTCATCAGCTCCTGCAGCTTCAGGAACGTGACCACCGAACCGGAGAAGCTGACCGAGCCGATCAGGACCGTGAGCACCGACGCGAGCAGGAACAGGAAGTCCGGATCGCGCACGGTGAAGAACTCCGCCAGCGCCACCAGAGCCGCCGCCGCACCGCCGACTCCGTTGAACAGAGCCACCATCTGCGGGATCGCGGTCATCTTCACCGACCGCGCGGCCGGGATGCCCACGCCCACACCGAGCGCGACCGCGATCAGGATCCACAGTCCGTTGTGGACGACGCCGTGCAGGTACGCGGTGACGACGGCGACGAGCATGCCGAACGCGCCGACGAAGTTGCCGTAGCGCGCGTATTTGGGCGAGCTCAAGCCTTTCAGCGCCAGGATGAAGCACAGCGCCGCGACGAGGTACATCAGCTGGACCGTCATTTCCTGAACATCTCCAGCATCCGGTCGGTCACCACGAAGCCGCCGACGACGTTGACCGTGGCCAGGAAGACCGCGAGCAACCCGAGAACCAGCTCCAGGGTGCTCTCGGCCGACCCGGTGATCAGGATCGCGCCGACCAGGATCACGCCGTGGATGGCGTTCGCACCGGACATCAGCGGCGTGTGCAGGATCGTGGACACCTTCGAGACCACCTCGAAGCCCACGAACACGGCCAGCACGAAGATCGTCAGCAGGTCGATCACGGCAACTCCTTGCGGATCTGACCGTCGTGGGTGAGGCAGCAGCCGTCGAGCACCTCGTCGTCGAGGTTCGGCTGCACCACGCCGTCCACGATCATCAGCTTGAGCAGGTTCAGGACGTTGCGCGAGTAGAGGCGGCTCGCGTGCACCGGCATCGACGACGGCAGGTTCAGCGCGCCGTGCACGAGCACCTCGCCGACCCAGGTCTCTTGCCCCGCAACGGATCCCGCGTAGTTGCCGCCGGACTCCGCGGCCAGGTCGACCACCACCGAACCGGGTGCCATGGCCTTGAGCATGTCGGTCGTGACGAGCACCGGGGCCTTGCGGCCGGGGATCGCGGCGGTGGTGATCACGACGTCGGACTGGGCGACGTGCTCGCCGATGAGCTCTCGCTGGCGTTCCAGGAACTCCTCGGACTGCACCGACGCGTAGACGCCGGACTGCGTCTCCAGGTCGAGCTCGAGGAACTTGGCACCGAGACTGCGGACTTCCTCGCCCGCGGCCTTGCGGACGTCGTAAGCCTCCACGACGGCGCCGAGACGGCGCGCGGTCGCGATCGCCTGCAGTCCCGCGACACCCGCACCCAGCACCAGCACCTTGGCTGGAGGCACGGTGCCGGCGGCCGTGGTGAACATGGGCAGGAAGCGCGGTAGTCGTTCGGCGGCGACCAGGACGGCCCGGTAGCCGGCGACCAGTGCCTGCGAGGACAGGGCGTCCGCGGTCTGGGCACGCGTCACCCGTGGCAGCAGGTCGAAGCTGAACGACGTGACGCGGCGGTCGCGGTAGACCTCGAGCAGCTCACGCTCATTGGCGGGCTGCAGGAAGCTGATGGTGACGGCGCCGGGTTTGAGCAACGCGGCCTGGCCGGTGGTCAGCGGCTGCACAGACACGACGACGTCGCACTCGGCCATCGGGTCGTCTGGCGTCACGGTCGCCCCGGCGGCGCGGTACGCGGCGTCGGGAGCGTGGGCATGACGCCCGGCGCCTTCCTGTACGTGCACGGTCAGTCCAGCGTCGACCAACGACGACACCGTTTCCGGTACGCAGGCGACTCGGCGCTCGGCGGGCCGCGACTCTGCGGGTGTTCCCACTTTCACCGTACGCACGTTACGCGATCAAAGGTGACCTGGGCCATATTACCTTTTGCTCCGAAGGGATGCCCCGGATCTTCAGGCCGGGGAGGAATACGGGCTCCGCAGGTGCGGTCCGGCGGGAGCCGGGGTGATCCGGGCCCGCAGCACGCCGGCAGCCGTCCTGGCTGGTGGTGCGATGTCCACGACCACCAGACCGAGCCGAACATTTGTTCGATAAGATCGCCTGCGTGGCAGATTCGATGAGTGTGGCCCGGTATACCTATCGGCTGCGCTTGTCGTCGTCGGCCCGTCGGATGTTGCTGGCGGAGTGGGATCGGTGCCGGTGGGTGTGAAATCAGTGCGTCGCGAAGTCACGTGAGACGCATCGGCACAACCGCGAGAATCCTGGCGATCCGCGTACGTGCGGCCCGGCGCAGTTGGACAGGATCCTGACGGGTTGGCGTGCCGGGCAGGTGTGGTTGCGGGCCGGATCGTCGGTTGCGCAGCAGCAGGTAATCCGGGATTTCGGTGCGTCGCGTGCCAAGGCGCTCGAGGATGTGCGGGAGCGGGTGCCGCAGTGGCGGCGTGCCGGGATGCCACGGTTCAAGAAGCGGTCACTGGCCGAGCCGACACTCAACTACACGCAGCGCGGGTTCCGGCTGTGTGACGGCGCGCTGCGCCTGGCGGGCGGGATTGTGGTGCGGCCGGTGTGGTCGCGGGAGTTGCCAGCCGTGCCGTCGTCTGTTCGTGTGTACCGCGACAACCTCGGCCACTGGTACTGCTCCTTCGTCGTCCGGACGCACGTCCAGACTTTGCCAGGAACCGGCCGGGTGATCGGTGTCGACTGGGGCGTGAAGCAACTCGCCACCACCACCAGCGACGCGCATGACTTGCCGCACCCTCAGCACGGCAGGAATGCCGCGAAGGGCCTGGCGCGGTATCAGCGGATGATGGCTCGTCGCCGTCCGGTCAAGGGCCGGCCTGGTTCGAAGGGCTACCAGCACGCCAAGCGGCAGGCGGCGAAGATCCAGAAGAAGGTCGCCCGGCGGCGGCAGGACACCGGCCGCAAATGGGCCAAGCGGGTTGTTCGCGACCATGATGTGCTCGCTGTGGAGGACTTCCGGCCGAAGTTCCTGGCCAAATCCACGATGGCCCGCAAAGCCGCGGACGCCGCGATCGGTGCCACCAAAAGCGAGCTGATCGCGATGGCCCGCAAGCACGGCCGCGACCTGCGGCTGGTGAATCCGAAACACACCACGATGGACTGCGCGGCATGCGGTGCGAGAACCAAGCACACGTTGCCGCTGTCCGAACGCACCTACACCTGCACCTCATGCGGAGCCGCGTCCCCCAGGGACAAGAACTCTGCGGCGGTGATACTGGTCCGGGCAGGTTTGAACCCGGTCGGCGCTGATGGCACAAGACCTGCTCGTCCGCCGGACGAGCAGGCAGCCTGAGCCGAGAATTCCACACGGCCCGTACAGGGCCGGGAGCATTCAAAGTTGCCAGAGAACCGCACCAGCGAGGATCAGGCACCCTGCCAGCCCAATCGCTGGCACGACGCGCTTACCGAGCGTCCACGCGCTGGCGTTGGCGATCGCGTAGTAGAGCAGTACGCAGAACGAGCTGAACACGATCGCCTTCGTGACGTCGACAGCGAGTACCAGCGCGATCGCCGCCAGTCCCGCCACGATCTCCGCGGCACGCAGATCGGTCAGCAACCCCGGCAGCCGGCGGTCGCGAGCCATGGCCAGCGCGGTCCGGCTCACCCCCAGCTGCAGCGAGAGCAACGAGCCGAGCGCGGCCAGGCAGGCGGCGACCCTGATCACCGGGGCCAGCGCCGGGGACACGTCGGCCAGCGTCTTCGTGGCCAGATCGCCGCCCAGTGCGTTCAACGCGGTGACGGCCACGACCGCGTAGACGATCAACGTGATGGCCAGAGCGATGATCACGGCCCTGGGGATCGTCCTGCGCGGTTCCTTGACCTCTTCGCCGAGGGTGGCGATGCGCGCGTAGCCGGCGAACGCGAAGAAGAGAAGTGCGGCGGCGGGAAGGATGCCCGCTGCCTTGAAGTCGGCGGGCACGGCCGCCTCCCGGGCGGTGACCGTGGTGGCCGCGAGCGCGAGAATGACGGCGATCACGATGATCCTGGTGGCCATCGCGGACTTCTGGACGCCGGTCAGGTTGAGGACGGTCAACGCCACGATCGCCGCGACCGCCACGAGTTTGGGCGCGCCTGCGTAAGTGCCGACCGTCAACGCCATGGCCGCGCACGACGCCGTCTTGCCCAGCACGAACGCCCAGCCGGCCAGGTCACCCCAGATCCGGCCGAGGCGTTCGCGCCCGTAGACGTAGGTGCCGCCCGACTGCGGGTACTCGGCCGCGAGCCACGCGCTGGACAACGCGTTGCAGCATGCGATCACGCCCGCGATGACGAGGCTGACGAGCAGTGCGGACCCGGCCGCCGCCGCGGCCGGGGCGAACACCGCGAACACGCCCGCGCCGATCATCGAGCCGAGCCCGACGAAGACGGCGTCGGTCAGGGACAGACTCCGGGTCAGTTGCACCCGGACAGTGTGCCGCCGCGAATCATTGCGACATAGGACAACCCTGCGATGAACTGCCTGCGGGGAAGAAGTTCGGCAGCAGTTCACCCGAGTCGTAGTAGCGGTGGTAGACCGGTGTGAGCCCGCCCGACACGGGTGGCACGATCCACGACCAGTCAGCGGGGCACGAACGGCCCGCCGCCTCCTCCTTCTCCAGGTGCGTCAGGAACCGCTTGGACTCGGTGTGGTGATCGGTGATCGTGACCCCGGCCTCGCCGAACGAGTGCAGGACGGCGCGATTGAGCTCGATCAACGCTCGGTCGCGCCACAACGTCGCCTCCGACGACATGTCCAGGCCCATTCGTTTGGCGATGTACGGCAGCAGGTCGTACCGGTCGTGGTCGGCGAGGTTGCGGGCGCCGATCTCCGTGCCCATGTACCAGCCGTTGAACGGCGCCGACGGATAGTCGATGCCGCCTATGCGCAGCCGCATGTTGCTGATCGCGGGAACGGCGTGCCACTTCACGCCCAGCGTCGCGAGCCACGGGAGATCCGGGTGCGACAGCGGGACCTCCAGCACGGCGTCGGCGGGGATCTCGACCAGCGCCGGGTCGTGGCCCTTGCAGGACACCATCAGCGGCAGCACGTCGAACGGACCGCGCGCCGCCGGTGGCTGCCAGCCGCGCTTCAACGCGAGCTCCGTCAGGGCCAGGTTCCGGGCGTCACCGAGCACACCGCCGTCGGTGCCGCGGTAGGCGGCGTAGCGGACGATCTGCTCGTTCAGGATCGACGGGGCCGGCATGCCGGGCTCGGCGGGGGCGAAGATCGTGATGACGGGACGGATCTTGCCGTTGTTCGTCGCCACGCGGAGGTGTTCGACGCACTCCGCGGCCACGTCGGCGGGCGTGGAGGTCTCGCGCTGGTCGCGCACCTTCAGGCTGCGCCAGTACAGGCGGCCGATGCAGCGGGAGCTGTTGCGCCAGGCCACCCGGGCGCCGAAGGTCAGCTCGGCGGTCGTGTGGCGGTAGGTGCCGGTCGCGGCGATCTCCGCGTGCACCTCGGCCAGTCTCGCCTCGACCGGACCGATCTCCGGGTTCTCGGCGTGGTGCTGGCGGACGAAGTCCTCTGCCTCGGCGATGTCGATTTCGCCGGTGTTCTCGACCTGCGCCGGGGGAAGCGCCGTGAGGGAACGGGGCATCACAACAGTCGGGACGGGGGTCATGGCGAGGCACCGTAGTTGCGCTTTCGTGTACCGGAAACCGCCTCTCGCGTTACGCCATCTGGATCACTGGACCGCGTCCGACACGCTCAGCAAGTGCTTGATACCGCAACCGGGTGACAAACGGCGCGACAAAGGGTGGTTTTCGACTGTTATCTGGCCGAGATCAAACATTGACCAGTGATCCAGTTCACCGCTGGATTCGACCCGTTCGAGTGAACTTCAGATTGGGCACGCCGCCGAAGTTCGGCGATTGCCGTACGCGCCAGGCGATTCCTCGATGTCACCCTCGCGACCGTCCGGAACCGAACGCACCGGCATCTCGCTCGCGTGCTCCACACCGTCCACTGTGTACGAACGTCATCGTGGCATCGCGGGCACCTGCCACGAGGTGAAACGGCCCATCCCGCGCAGGGCCACCGAGCCGGGCAGCGCGCGGAATGCGAAGTTCCGCACCGCCAGCCCGAGCGGCGACCGCAGTTCGATCCCGAACTTCCCCGCCCGCTTCGAGCCCTTCCACACTGCCTGCGTGCGTGGCCTGCGCACCGCGTCGTACCGGGCGAGATCACCGTCGACGGAAGCCAGCGTCACCGCGTCCTCCAGCGCCATGCACGCCCCCTGCCCGAGGTACGGCACCATCGCGTGCGCCGCGTCGCCGAGCAACGCCACCCTGCCCTTCACGAACGTGGGCAGCAGCGGCAGTTCGTAGATGTCGTGCCGCAGCACGTCGGCCGTCGACCTCACCAGTTCCGGCAGCGGATCGTGCCAGTCCGCGAACAGCTCGACGGGGTCGAGCGAGGCCTGCGCGGGCGCCGCCGTAGCGACGTACCAGCAGACCCTGCCGTCCCCCAGCGGCAGGATGCCCGCCTCGCCACCGGGACCGAACGTCTGCGTGATCGGGAGATCGAACGGACCCGGCGCCACCCCTCGCCACGCCGTGGCCCCCGCGTACGCCGGTCCCGGCGCGTCGGGCAGCAGCTCCGCGCGAAGGCGGCTGTTGATGCCGTCCGCCGCCACCACGAGGTCTGCGTCCAGCTCCTCAACGCTGGTCACCTCGACGTTGTTGAAGAGGATCTCGGACGGCAACGCGCGCAGCAGAACGCCGTGCAGATCGGCCCGGTGAATCGCGATGACCCGTTCCTGACCGGCCTCGGGCAGGTGGATCAACCAGCGCCCGTCGGACGCCCGCACGCCACCCGACACCCGTGGGGTGCCGAGCTTCCTGACCTCGTCGGCGACGCCCATCCACTCCAGCGCCCGCAGCGCGTTCGGCATCACGCCGATACCCGCCCCGATCTCGCCGAACTCCGCGGCGCGCTCCAGAACCTGGACCTCCCAGCCGACGCGCCGCAACGACACCGCCGTCGCCAGCCCGCCGATGCCGCCACCCACCACGATCGCCTTCATCCCCGCCTCCTCTACAGATGTAGAAGACACTACACCTGTAGACTACAGCTGTAGAGGGAGACGGGGAGCACAGTGCGCAAGGACCTGATCACCGACACCGCGATCCGGATCGTGGCCGAGCACGGCATGCGCGGGCTCACCCATCGCGCGGTCGACCGCGAGGCGGGCCTGCCGGAGGGGTCCACCAGCGCGTACTTCCGCACGCGCAAGGCGTTGGTCGAGGGGTTCGTGGAACGGCTCGCGACCCTGGAGCGGCTGGACGTGGCTCCCGACCCCGACGACGTCGCGGGCAGCATCGCGAGGACGCTCGACAGCTGGCTCGTCGAACGGAACCGGACGCTCGCCAGGTACGCGGCGATGCTGGAGGCGACGCACCACCCCGAGCTCAGGTCGATCCTCGTCCACACGCCGCGTGAGCAGGCCACGGCACTCGCGAAAGCCCTTGGCCACGAGGATCCGGAACGGGCCGGCGCCCACTTCACGGCGTTCCTGGAAGGCCTGATCTTCTACCGGCTCGTCGGCGGCGGCAGCACGTTCGGGCCGGCACCGGGCACCGAGGAAAGCGTGCAGGACCTTCGCGACGCCGTCGAAAAAGCGTTGCGACCGTAAGTACCGTGGATTTCATGGGATTCGGGTACGGGGTCTTCTACCTCTGATTCAGGACGTGAGCCACCAACGCATCACGTCCTGATTTCGCGTACCCAAAAGAGGATCCCGCATGCGCACGCATGTTCATTTGGCGACCCAAGACCTCACCAAGGGCTTTGAGGCCGGGCCCGTAGTCGACGGCATCTCCCTGAAAGTCTCCGCGGGCCAGCGCCTCGGCATCATCGGCGAGAACGGCCGCGGCAAGACCACACTCCTCCGTTTGCTCGCCGACGACCTGGTACCGGATCAGGGAACTGTCACCCGGAACGGTTCGTTGAGCCTTGTGCAACAGGAAATGCCGTTCCACGACAACGAAACGGTGGGGGACCTGCTGTCCGGAGCGCTGCGCGATAGCCGTCAGGCGCTGTCCGAACTGGACAGTGCGGCGGAGCCGTTCGACGAACAGCGCTACGCAAAGGCACTGGCCCACGCCGAGGCCATCGAGGCCTGGGACGCCGAACGCCGCGCGGAGATCGCGCTCGAAGCGCTCGACGCCGCGCACCCGAAGTCCAAGCGGCTCAAGGAACTCAGCGTCGGTCAGCGCTACCGCGTCCGGCTCGCGTGCCTGCTCGCCGAACGCGCGGACGTGCTGCTTCTCGACGAACCGACCAACCACCTGGACCTGCACGCCCTCACCTTCCTGACCGAACGCCTGCAGCAACACCACGGCGTCGTGGTGCTCGTGAGCCACGACCGCACGTTGCTGGACGACGTCTGCACACAGCTGCTCGACCTCGACCCGACCCCGGACGGCGAGGTGCACCTGCACGGCGGCGGCTACCGGGCGTTCAAGGAGGCCAAGCGCGCCGAACGTCAGCGGTGGGAACAGCGGTTCGCCCAAGAGGAAGCCGAACACGACGAGCTGGCCGAGAAGGTCGAACGAGCGCAGAGCCGGTTGAAGGACGCGTGGCGACCGCCGAAGGGCACGTTCAAGCACCAGCGCACCACGCGTGCGGCGAACAAGATGCGCAACGTCGCGCGGAGGCTGGAGGAGCTGGACGACCAGCGCGTCGGCGCTCCCCCGCCGCCGTTGCTCTTCACCCCGCCGGAGCTCACGGCCGACGGCGACCTGCTGCACGCGACCCCGCTCGAAGTACCCGAAAGACTGAACCTCACCGAGCCGATCTCGCTCGCGGCGGGCGAGAAACTGCTGATCACCGGCCCGAACGGCGCCGGGAAGTCGACGTTGCTGGGCGTCCTCGCGGGCCGCATCGCGCCTGCTCGCGGCACGGTGCACCACACCGGCGAGGTGGCGCTGCTCGCCCAGGAGTCGTCGTTCGCGAACGAGGACGCCACCGCGGCACAGCTCTGTTCGCGGGTGGAGGAACTCGGTCTGCTGAGAGGAAAAGACCTCGCGCGCCCGGTCTCCCGCCTGTCCACTGGACAGAGAAGGCGGCTGGAGCTGGCGATTCTGCTGAGCAACGGCCCGCACGTGCTGCTGCTCGACGAACCGACCAACCACCTGTCGATCGCACTGGTCGACGAGCTGACCGAGGCGCTGCGCCGGACGAGGGCCGCCGTGGCCGTCGCGACCCACGACCGGCGGATGCGGACAGATCTCGCTTCGTGGCGGACCGTGTCCCTGGAGTCACCTTCACAGATTGGTGAATGTTCTGTAGCTTCGAAAACAGGTCCTCTACCGAGCACTGGGAGGTGTGCGAGATGACCGAACTGATCTCCGAAGAACTGCCCACCCTGCGGCCGAACCCGTTCGACCCGCCGACCGAGGTCAGCGCGATCCGCGACAAGGCACGGATCAGCAGGCTCGAGTTCGCCGACGGCCATCTCGGCTGGCTCGTCACCGGTCACCACCAGGTGCGGGAGATCCTGGGGAGCCCGAAGTTCACCAACGACCCGGGGGCTCATCACCTGCCGGACAAGCGCCGCCAGGTGGACGAGAGCGGCACGAAGCGCAAGGTCGAACCCGGCATGTTCCTCAGCCAGGACCCGCCGGACCACACCCGGCTGCGCAAGATGCTGCAAGGCCAGTTCACGGTCAGGCGGATGAACCAGCTGTCGGAGTGGATCGGCACGATCGTCGACGACCAGCTCAAGCACATGCGGACGTTCGACGGGCACGCGGACCTCGTCAAGGAGTTCGCGCTGCCGGTGCCGTCGCTGGTGATCTGCGCGCTGCTCGGCGTCGACTACGACGAGAAGCACAGGTTCCAGGAGGACACGGCGAAGATGCTGAGCCTGGACACGCCGGTCAAGGCGGCCATGGCCGCCTTCGAGCGCATCCAGGCGTTCATGCGCGAGCTGATCGCCCGCAAGAAGGCCAGCCCCGGCGGCGACGACATGATCAGCGACCTGCTGGCCACGGGGGAGCCGACGGACGAGGAAGCGTCGAACATGGCGATGCTCCTGCTGCTCGCCGGGCACGAGACCACGGCGAACATGCTCGGCATCGGCACGTTCACGCTGCTGCAGCACCCGGATCAGCTGAAGATCCTGCGCGACGAGCCCGAGGTCGTCGACAACGCCGTCGAGGAGCTCATGCGGTACCTGTCGATCATCCACTTCGGACCGCTGCGCACCGCGACCGAGGACGTGGAGATCGACGGGCACCTGATCAAGGCCGGCGACACGGTGATGATGCACATCCCGGTGGCCAACCGGGACCCGGAGAAGTTCCCCGGCAACCCCGACGAGCTCGACCTGCGCCGCCCGGCACACGGCCACGTCGCGTTCGGGCACGGCATCCACCAGTGCCTGGGTCAGCAGCTCGCCCGCATCGAGATGCGGATCGCGTTCGCCAAGCTGTTCCAGGAGTTCCCCGACCTCCGGCTCGACGTGGACCCGGAGGAGGTGCCGTTGCGCACGAACATGGGGATCTACGGAGTCCACTCGTTGCCAGTAGCGTGGTCCGCATGAAGATTTCCGTCGACCAGTCGAAGTGTTGCGGTTCCGGGATGTGCGTCCTGACGGACCCGGACCTCTTCGACCAGAGCGAAGAAGACGGCACGGTCGTGCTCCTGGTGGAGCACCCGGACGCCGCGCACGAGGCCACCGCGAAGGAAGCGGCGAGCCTGTGCCCGGCGAGCGCGATCACCGTCAGTTGATCCGCACGAGGTAGCCGTTGGAGAGCAGCCAGGCGACATTCAGTGCCCCGTCGCCTGGCACCAACGTCCTGTCCAGCTTCTGCTGCAGCCCGCCGCCGGGCTGCTCGAACCACGGCGCGATCGGCCCCTCCCACACCGCGAACGCCTTTTTCACCTGGTAGGCGTGGTAGTTGCACCGGTAGGCCGGGTCGAACGTGTAGAGGCTCTGCGGTGGAATCGCGCGCGTCGAGTAGTGCGCGCCAAGGTATGCCAGGAACCCGCCGTACTCGCTGCCGAACCGGTCGAGCCTCGTTCCGTCACGCAGGGTCGTCTTGTACTTGATCGGCTCACCGTCCTGCCGGAGCCGGAAACCGTCCTGCGGCGGGTAGTTCCAGCTCGTGCCGTTCCAGTACCTGGTGAGGAACGCGTCCTTGCTCAGGTGCCCGAACCGCTTGTACCCGGCCACGAGCGGACCGACCGGTTGCTGCCACGGTCTCGGCAGCGTCTCGGGCCCGAGCCGGCTGTCTCCTTGATAAGCACCCGCGCACGCCTCGACACTCACCAACGGGTTTACTTGTGCGGTGCTGAATCCGGCATTGAGGCCGAACAGGACGAGTGTCGCGGCCGCTAACGCCGCCCAGAATCGTTTGCCTGCGAACATACTCGCATCTTGGCGCGGCGCACGGGTTTGCGCATTACCCTCATCCGCGTGAACCTCGCCCCGGGCTGGTACCCCGACAACGCCGACCCCCGCTTCGTGCGGTGGTGGGACGGCACCCAGTGGACGCCCCACACGCAACCGCGCCAGCAGCAGACCGACGCCCATCACATGGAAATGCAGATGGGCGGCACCGGTCAGGACCGCGTCGCGCAGCAGGTGCAGCGCGCGGGCGCGCAGGGAGCCGGCCAGGGCGGCGGCACGCTGTTCACCGAGCCCGTTCTGGTCGTGAACCAGAAGGCGACGCTCATCGAGTTGTCGAACTCCTACGTCATCTACGATCAGCACGCCCGCCACATCGGCACCGTGGAACAGGTCGGCCAGTCCGGCGCCGCCAAAGCGTTGCGCGCCTTCACGAAGCTCGACTCGATGCTGGACGTCCGGCTGGAGATCCGGGACGTGCAGGGACACCCGTTGCTGCGGATCACGCGTCCGGCGACGATGTGGAAGTCCAAGGTGCTCGTGGAGCGCGGCGACGGCATGCCGATCGGCGAGATCGTGCAGGAGAACGTGTTCGGCAAGGTCCGGTTCGCCTACGTGTGCAACGGGATGAAGGTCGGCGGGATCTACGCGGAGAACTGGCGGGCGTGGAACTTCTCGCTGCGCGACCACACGGACACCGAGGTCGCCCGGATCACCAAGACGTGGCAGGGCATGGCGAAGGCGATGTTCTCCACGGCCGACAACTACGTGGTGCAGTTCCACCGGCAGGTGCCGGACCCGTTGCTGAGCATGATCGTGGCGTCCGGCGTCACCGTGGACACGGTGCTCAGCCAGAACCAGAACTAGGCCGGCACCAGGGCTTGAGCCAGTACTAAGACGTGGCCAGGCGGAGTTCGTCGACCTCCGCCTGGAACCCGGCCGCCGTCAGCGTTTCCTCGGCCTGCCGCCAGTGCTCGCGAGCCTCCTCCACGCGCCCCGCGCGTTCCAAGGCGTCGCCCAGCACCCGCAACGACCGCCCGAACTCCGGCGGCGAGTCCATCTCCCGGGCGGAGTCCATCGCCAGCGAGGCGAGCCGCAGTGCCTCCTGCGGCGTGGGGGCGAGCGCGGATCTCAGGCGCCACACCCAGATCCGGCCGTGCATGTCGTCATGCTCCTCGAAGAACTCCCAGGCCAGCCGCAACTGTTCCTCGGCGAGGCTCACCTGCCCGGACCGGATCAGCGTGTCGGCGAGGAACACCCGCATGTTCGCGGCGAAGTCCGGGTCGCCGAGCTTCTGTGCGGCAGCCAGCGACGACCGCAGGAAGTCCGCGGACATCTGCAGCTCGCCGGTGAACTGGTGCAGCCGCCCCAGTTCCAGCGTCGCCATCAGCTCGCTCTGCTCGTCTCCCAGCCGGCCAGCGAGCAGCCGCGCCCGTTCCAGGTACTCCTGCGCCGCGGCCAGCCCACCGGCGCGTCGTTCGATGGCGCCCAGCGAACACAGCACCTCGACCTCGCCGTGCTGGTTGCCGGACGCCACGAACCGGGCCATGGCCTCACGGTGCGCCTCGCGGGCTTCCAGCGACCGCCCGCTCCACTCGTGCATCCACCCCAGGCCGTACCAGCCGTAGGCCTCTCCCCACACGTCACCGGCAGCGGCGAACCCCTCCTGCGCGGCGGCGAAGTTCGCGAACGCCTCGGTGTACTTGTGCAGCCGCGCGCACAGGATCCCGCGCTGCTGCAACAGGATCGGCTTGCGCTCCGGTGGCGCGCAGGACAGTCCGAGCTCGTTGATCTGCTCCCAGTCGTCGAAACGGGCACGCAGGTCGCAGAACGCCGTCGACCGGATGACCAGCTCGGCAGCCAGCGAACCCAGCCCCAGAGCCGCCGCCTGCGTGATCACGGCGTGCAGGTTCTGCCACTCGGCGTCGAACCAGCCGGCCGCGTCACCGAGGTCGAACCGGTCCAGCGCCAGCGGTTCCAGCCGGATCGCCTGGTGAGGCAGCTCGACGTCGGCCCGTGAGGCCAGGTCCAGCCACTGCTCGAACAACGCCTTCAGGGCGACGGAGGGATCCTCGTCAGCGGCTTCGCGGCCGAACGCCCGCAGCAGGTCGTGCAGCCGATATCGCACCTGTCCCAGCGCGTCCCGCCCGGCGTAGTCGACCAGCCGCGCGTCAACCAGCGCCTCGACGTGGTCCTCGGCGTCGTCGATGTCCAGGCCCAGCAACGGGGACGCCATCCAGGCGGGGAAGTCGGGCGTGTCGACCAGGGACAGCAACCGGAACGCCGTCCGATGCGACTCGTCCAGACCGTCGTAGGACAGGGCCAGCGAAGCGCGAACGTCGAGATCGCCCAGCGACAGCTCGTCGAACCGCCGGCGCTCGTCGGACAACCGCCCGGCCAGCTTCGCCAGCTGCCAGTGCGGGCGCGCCACCAGCCGGGCCGCCGCCACCCGCAGCGCCAGCGGCAGCTGTCCGCAGTAGGTCACGATCTCCTGGGCCGCGGCGGGTTCCGCGGCACACCGAGCCTCACCCACGGCGGCCTTCAGCAACGCCAGCGCGTCGGTGGAGGGCAACACGTCCAGCGGCACGACGTGAGCGGCCTCGAGCCCCGCCAGCGCCGCTCGCGACGTCACCAGAGCCGCACCGGAGGTGGTCCCCGGCAACAACGGCCGGACCTGAGCCTCGTTGATCGCGTTGTCCAGCACGACGAGGATCCGCCGGTCCGACAACAGGTCGCGGTACAGGTCGACCCGGTCGTCCACAGAGGACGGAATCGCCCCGCCGGAAACGCCGAGCCCGCGCAGCAACCGGTCCAGGGCAGCGGCCGGTTCGACGGGCTTCTGCTCACCACCGCGCAGGTTCAGGTAGAGCTGCCCGTCCGGAAACGCGTCCCGCACGACGTGCGCGCAGTGCACGGCCAGAGAAGTCTTGCCCACACCGCCGGGCCCGGTGATCGTCCACGTCCCGCCGGCGCGCAACCCTGCCGTGAGCCGCCCGACCTCGTCGGCCCGTCCGGAGAAGTCCCCGACCGCGGGTGGCAGCCAGGAGGGCCCGGCCTGCACCGCGACCGGCGCCGACGACCCGGCCAGCACCTCCATGTGCAGCGCGCGGAGCTCGGCGTTGGGGTCGATGCCGAGCTCGTCCGCGAGCACGTCGCTGGCGCGGCGGAACACGTCCAGGGCCTGCGCCTGCTGCCCCGTCCGGTGCAGAGCCAGCATCAGCTGGTACCAGAAGCGTTCGCGCAGAGGGTGCTCCGCCACGAGCGAGCGCAGCTCGTCGACGACCTGGTCGTGGCGCCCGAGCTGCAGCTCGGCGTCGTTGCGCCGCTCCAGCACCTCCCAGCGCTGCTCGTTGAGGCGCTGCACGTCGGTCTGTTCCATCCGCAGCGACGACACCTGGTCGAGCGCGGGGCCTCGCCACAACGCCGCGGCCTCGCCCAGCAGGCGGGCCTCGGTCTCCAGGTCGGGTGCGCGGCGGGCCTCGGCGCGCAGACGCTGGAACGTCAGCAGGTCGAGCTGGTCGTCGTCGACGTGGATCGAGTAGCCGGTGGGCCAGGTGCGGACGAGCTTGCGGTCCGCGAGGTCGTCGAGGGACTGGCGCAACCGCATGACGTACGTCTGCAGGGTCGCGCGCGCGGAACCGGACGGCTCCTCGCCCCAGAGGTGCTCCATCAGCTCGTACGACGAGACCGGCGCGTTGGCTTTCATCAGCAACGCGGCGAGCAGGACACGCTGTTTGGCCGAGCGCAGCTCCACGACCCGGCCCGAGTCGATGACCTGCAACGATCCGAGAACCTTGAACCCCCACCGCCGTTGCATGTGCCGATCCTAACCAGCCGGTAACCCGAGGTGTCAGCGAAATGTCAGCGGGCCACGTGATGCTTCTCGCCCATGAAGCGGACAACCTTCGTCGCCGTCGCCGCGTTGCTCCTGGGAGTGGCGACGTCCGGTCAGGCGCAGGCGGAGAGCGCTCCCGGCTGCGGCCCGGTGACCCAGATCGGCAAGACCGCCTACATCGGCGCGCACGGGCAGCGGTGGGCGTCGGTCAAGCAGTTCAAGGGTTGCAACAAGAACTGGGCCTACATCTACACCTGGTCCGAGGTCCACACCGCCGGTGCCCCGTACACCCCCGTGTTCGTGATCATCGAGAAGTGGGGCAACGAGTGGTCGCGTGAGCCGTACGGCCACGCGGGCCGGCGCGACGGCCGCTACCGGCAGCAGGAGCTGTGGTCAGGCGGCACCGACACGATCGACACGTGCACCTCCGCCTTCGCCGAGTGGTACTCCGGCGCGGAGACCTACCGGGCCAGCACCGACATCCGCTGCTGACCCGCCCAGAACGTGACCCGCCAGAACGTGACCCGCCCAGAACGCCGAGCGGCGCCAAGGCCCCCCAGCTAGGCGCCGTTCGGGCACATGGCATCGCCGGGGCTCGAAGCCCAAACCTCTCCTCGGGCCCCGGCGGTGCCTTCCACGTTTCAGGCCGCTCCCTGCGAAGACGACATGAACTCGCCGAGCCGCAACGACAGCTCGTCCGCGGCCTCGTTGCCGCGCAACCGTTCCGCTTCCTGCTTCAACGGCCGCATCCGGTCCCGCGTGCGCGCCGAGCGGATCGGGCCGGACACCGCGATCGCCTGTTCCCCGATGTCCCGCGCGTGCTCGGCCTCGTTCTGCACCAGGTAGTTGACGGCCAAGGCCGCGAGCCGGAACGACTGACTGCGCGACGGCTCGTCTCCGTCCGCGGAGATCGCCCTGGTCAGCAACGGGACCGCGGACCGCGCGTACTTCACGTCGCACGTGCGGGCGAGTTCGGTGTGGACCATGCCGCCGATCGACACCAGGTCGGCCAGGTCGAAGAAGCGCGCCCAGGGCGGTGCCTCCTCACCCGCAGCGCGTTCGAACTCTTCTTCCGCACGCGCGAACTGGCGCAACGCCTGTTTCTCGGCGCCCATCTTCGCGAACGCCCACGCTTCGTTGGCGTGCAGGATGGACACGGCCAATGTGGAGCCACTGGCCTGTGCGATCGGCAGACCACGTTGGAACGACGCCAGCGCGTCCTCCGCGAGCTCGTAGTGCAGGTGTACGCGGCCCATCCGGTAGTGGATGTTGGCCTCCAACGCACTGTTGCCCGACGCACGCGCGAGGTCCATCGCACGGCCGAAGTGCAGGTGCGCTGACTCCAGAAGTCCCATGTCGAACGACGCCCAGCCGGCCAGGTTGTGGAGGTCCGCGATGGCCACCTGGAGCCGCTGCAGCACGAGTCCGGACGAGCCGGCGTCGAGCAGGGGGTTCGCCCAGTTCAACAACGCGACGCAGGCGTCCCGGCAGGAGCCTCCACCGTATTCGTAGTCGAGCGCCCGCAGAGCGCTCGTCAACGTTTCCACGTGCCGCACGTCTGTTTTGTCCACGCCAGCGGGAAATGCTTCGCCGTTGAACATAGCTGGTCCTCCTGACGTGCGCCGGACACCCGCTGTACAGATACCCGCAACACATCGTCGGTACTCACCGCGCCGCCGTCACCATCTCGCTGTTCGACCTGGTCGGGAAGGGTCTTTCGGCTCTCCCGGAACGCATGGGCGCGACCACCACAACGCCGTGGCGGTCGCGCTTACGATTCTGGACGAACAGCGTGATCGGAAAGGGGCCATAGAGGTGTCACCGAGGAAGAGCTGAATCAATTTCCAGTGACGACATCTCACCGCAACGGCCGATCAAGTCACCCTTCCAGGCTCACCGCCTGAGCGGGACACCGGTCCACCGCGTCACGAACACCCGGCAACAGCCCGGACGGGGGTTCGGAGATCAGCACGAGACCGAGCCCGTCGTCATCGGACTGGTCGAACACCTCCGGTGCGACGAGCGCGCACTGGCCCGACCCGATGCACCGCGTCTGGTCTATCCGGACGGTCGTGCTCACCACTCCACCGGGATCTCTGCGGCGCCGTAAGTGATCATGTCGGTGCGGTAGTGCATCTCCGTCACGGGCGTCACCGGGCGCAGGTTCGGGAACCGGGTGAACAGCGAGCGCAACCCGATCTGCAGCTCCACGCGGGCCAGGTTCGCGCCGAGGCACTGGTGCGGCCCGAAGCCGAAACCGACGTGCGACACGACCTCGCGGTCCAGGTCGAGCTCTCCGGCGCGCGGGCAGAGCTCCTCGTCGAGGTTCGCGTAGAGCGACACGCTCACCCAGTCGCCCGCCTTGATCAGCACGCCGTCGACCTCGACGTCCTCGGTCGCCCTGCGGGTCAGGCCGGCGCCGCCGAGCTGGCCGACCGTGTACCGCAGCAGCTCCTCGACCACCACGTCGGCGCGGCTCGGGTCGCGCCGCAGGATCTCCCGCTGGTCGGGCTTCTCGAACAGGTGCAACGTGAACATGCCGAGGAAGTTCGCCGTGGTCTCGTGGCCGGCCACGAGCAGCCCGATGCAGAGGAAGATCAGCTCTTCCATGCTGAAGTCGGTGTCGTTGGCCATCAGGCCGATCATGTCGTCGTTGGTGCCCGCGGCCCTCTTCTCCGCGACGATCGGCGCGAGCACCTCGCCGAGCCTGGTGGCCTGCGCGGTGTACTCGTCCTTGGAGCCGTTCTTGCCGAACATCTCCCTGGCGGCCGCCTGGAACAGCTCCTGGTGCTCCGGCGGCACGCCCAGCAGCTCGGCGATCACCAGCGACGGCAGCGGCAGGCACAGCGAGGTGACCAGGTCTGCGGGAGCACCCTTGGCCTCCATCACGTCGAGGTGCTCGTCGACGATCTGCTGGATGCGCGGGCGCAGTTCGTTCATGCGCTTGACCATGAAGCCGCGCGAGAGAGGACGGCGCAACCGCATGTGCGCCTCGCCGTCGATCCCGTTGATGTTGCCCGGCTGGTCGGCGTCGACCACGGCCTCGCCCTCGTCGGTGCGCATCTCCGGGTGGCCGCCCTTGCGGGTGACGAACCGCGGGTCGGCCAGCACCTGCCGAGCACCGGCGTAGCTGGCCACGATCCAGGCCTCGACACCGTTGAGCCAGCGCATCTTGACCGGGCCGCGGCTGACGGCCTCGGCGAACCCGATCGGCGGCAGGAGCGGATGATCTCGTTCGTGCGGAAGTGGGCAGACGGCAGCTTCAGTCACGGGAGTCCCTTCAACAGAACAGAACTGTTCTTTTGAAACCATGACCGAACGTAGTGAAGAAACTACGGCCTGACGAGTTATTTGGCCCTAAAAATTCCGATTAGCGGTCTCAACAGGCCGTCGACGATGCTGTCGATGACGCCCCGCTCGTCCGATCGAAGCACGAACGTCGAGATCAGCGCGGTGATGAGGACGTCGGTGTCCAGTCGGTCCGGCAGTTCGCCGCGCGTCTTCGCCCGGTCGACCGCGACCCGCAGGTGCTCGGTGTAGGCGCGGTCGATGTGCTCCTCGCGCAGGCACGCGAGGTCGGCGTCCTGGCGGCTGCCCTCCAGCAGCCCGAGGAAGATGCCCGCCGTGTCGAACGGCGTCGGCTCGCCCCACGCCCGCATGATCACCCGGACGTCCTCGGTGAACGTCCCCTCGTCCGGCTGTGGCAGTTCGGGCAGGTTCGCCTTGAGGGCGTCCGTGATCAGCCGCGCCTTGGACGGCCAGCGCTGGTACAGACTCGCCTTGCTCGCCCGCGCACGGAGCGCCACGAGGTCCATGTTGAACCGGGCGTAGCCGACCTCGGCCAGCACGTGGAGCACGGCGGCGAAGACCTCCTGCAGACGCTCCGGTGCGTCCAAGGGCGTACGACCCACCGCGCTCCCTTACCAACTGCCGTCTAAGTGACGTGCACCGTACCGCCGGGCGCATCCGTGAGCAGACCCGTCCGCCGCACCGACATCCACCGCAGCTGCGTGCCGTGCCACGCGGTGATCAGCGACTGGATCACCACCAGGTACATCAGCTGCCTGTATACGATCTGCTGTAGCGGGTATACCCACAACGGCTTGAGCGACTCGCCGTCGAGCCTCAACGCGTATCCCGCGCTCGCGGTCTGCAGTAGCAGGAATACCGTCCACACGATCAGCGCGAACGGTGCGTCCGCCACCAGAAAACCGTATACGACATACAGGTCCATCACCGGTGCGAGCAGCGGCAACAGCAGGTGGAACGCCAGCAGGTAGATGAGCCCGAACCGGCCCATTGGCCCGTTCTCCAGCAACGCTCCACGATGTTTCCACATCGCCTGGAATGTTCCGTACGACCAGCGGTAGCGCTGACGGAACAGCCCGCGGACCGTGCTCGGTGCCTCGGTCCACGCCTTCGCCTGCTGCCGGTACGCGACCCGCCACCCGGCCCGCGTGACCGCCATCGTGAGGTCGGTGTCCTCGGCGAGCGTGTCGTCGCTGACCCCGCCGACGTCGGTCAGCGCGGCCCCGCGAAACGCCCCGACCGCGCCCGGCACGGTCGGGATGCAGTGCAGCGCGTGCAGGATCTGCCTGTCCAGATTGGACCCCGCGCAGTACTCCAGGTGCTGCCAGCGGCCCAGCAGGCCCTTGCGGTTGCCGACCTTGGCGTTGCCGGACACCGCGCCGACCTGAGCGTCCGCGAACGGCTGCACGAGCTCGCCGATCGTGTCCGGCTCGAAGATCGTGTCGCCGTCGAGCAGCACCAGCACGTCGTGCTTCGCCTTGCGGATACCGGTGTTCAGCGCGGCGGGCTTGCCCTGGTTGGTCTGCCGGATCACCGTGACACCGGGCAGGTCCAGCTCCTCGGCGCGGTCGCCCGTGCCGTCCGTCGAGCCGTCGTCGACCACGATCACCTCGACGTCGGCGCAGTGGTTGTTGGCCGCGATGGACCTCACCGTGGCCGCGATGTTCAGCGCCTCGTTGTACGCCGGGATGATCACCGAGACCGGCGGCGCGAACCACGGCGGCGGCTCCTGCTCGCCTTCCCGCCGCAGCCTGCGGTCGGTGTGCGCGAGACCGAGCTGCATCAGGGTCCGCAGCAGGCCCAGCAGTGCGGCGATCGCGATCGAGGTGCCGAGCAGCATCAGCACGATGCCGCCGTTGCGCTGCGACCACGTGGTGACCGCGCCCGTGAAGCGTTCGGTCGCGGTGGCCTCGACCGGGCGGTCGTCCGTGACCGTCACGAACCGGTAGCCGGGTGCTTTGGCCAGCTCACGGGCGATGTCGGCACCGATGCTGCCGTCGTCGTGCAGCCGGACGACTCCCCCGCCGTGCTGCAGCGACATCTTCACGAGCGTGCCGATGTCCTGGTAGTCGCGGTCACCGCTGTCGACCTCGGCGGGCGCGCCGACGAGCCGCGTGTGCGTGCCCAGCACGTCGGCCAGCGCGGCCTGCGCGAACGCGAGGTTCAGCGGGTTGCCGAGGTCGCCCTCGACGCGGAACCCGTCGAGCGCGATCTGGTGCCCCTCGTCGGCGATGCGCCTGGTCACCTCGGGATTGCGGGTGACCTGCGTGCCGGTGACGAAGAAGGTCGCCTTGACGCCTGCTTCCCGCAGCGCGGTCAGCAGGCGCGGTGTCCACTTCGGATCCGGGCCGCCGTGGAACGCCAGCGCCAGCGTGCGTTCCGGCAGCTCACGGTGTTCGCGGGCGTGCTGCACAGGCTCGGGTTTGATCGCCGTGTAGGCGTGGAACGAGACCACGCTCATCAGCACGAGCAACCCGAGCAGGATCGAGACCCAGTGCAGCCGTGGTGCGCGCTTCACCACATTTCCAGGAGCGTGCCACCGACCACGGCGGCGAACACGATCAGTCCACATGCGACGGTCAGACTGACCAGCCGCGCCACCATCCGTCTACCGCCGTTGGCGTCGACGAAGATCTGCATTCCTTCTTCCCCCCACAACCATGCGGACGACCACGACCACCACGGCCGCGCCGACCGACGCCGCGAGCCACGGGAACCCGTTGACGAACCACGGGACCGCGTCCGCGGCGAACTCCTTGCTGCTCCCCCAGAACGACTTCCACTGCGACTGACGCCGCCAGGCTGCGTTGCCCACCGCGACGATCAGGAACACGACAGGTGGCGCCGGTGCCACCGTCCACAACCCCACACGGCGCACGAGTGCCGAAGCCAGCACCGCGCCCGCAATCATCCAGACGCCGAAGGACCAGCCGAGGTTGTCCCCGTCCACCCAGATCCCCGCCTGCGTGAACACCGCCAGCACCGCGAGCGCCGCCAGACTCGGCAGCTGTACCCCCATGACCACGTAGAATAACCGCGGGGGTGTCCTTTTCATGCAATCACGTGGCCGCTATCACCGCACGGCCTTTCTCGTCTTCATGCGCACCGCGTGGGTGGTCGTGTGCGCCGCCGTGCTCGTCGTGTCGGGCATCGCGTGGGCCACCGTGTCCACGATCTCGAACGGCGTGGAGCGCTCCGACGCGATCCCCGACGACGCTCCGCGCTCGTCGTCCGGCCGCAACATCCTGATCATGGGGCTCACGACCCGGCTGGACATGCACGGCGAACCGCTGCCCGACGACGTCCTGCGGCGCATGCAGGCGGGCGAGAGCGACCGCGGCGGCTACAACGCGAACACGCTGATCCTGTTGCACATCCCCACATCCGGGCCCGCGATCGCGATGTCGGTGCCGCGCGACAACCTCGTGCCGCTGTCGTCCGGTGGCGAGGGCAAGATCAAGGAGGCGTACGGGCGGGCCAAGGTCGCCGAGGAGGACCGGCTGCAGGCGGCCGGCCAGCACGACAAGCGGACGCTGGAACGCGCGGGGCGTGAGGCCGGGCGCAAGGCCCAGGCGCAGACGGTGGCGACGTTCCTCAACCAGCCGATCGACCACCTCGTGGAGATCTCGCTGATCGGGTTCTTCCACATCGCCGAAGGGCTCGGCGGCGTGGACGTATGCCTCAAGAACGCGACGAAGGACCCGTTGTCCGGCGCGGACTTCCCGGCCGGCAGGCAGCACCTGGACGCCGGTCAATCGCTGTCGTTCGTGCGGCAGCGGCACGGCCTGCCCAACGGCGACCTCGACCGCACGAAGCGCCAGCAGGCGTTCCTGTCGGCCGTCGCGCGCCGGCTGAAGGGCGCGGACGTCTCCGCGATCCAGGCGATGATCGACATGGCGAAGCAGGACGTCGTGCTGGACTCCCGGTTCGACCTCGGCGAGTTCGCGAGCAGGATCCCGAGCGAGGTGCGGTTCGACACGCTGCCGGTCGAGGGCGGCGCGAACATCGACGGTCAGGACGTGAACAAGGTCGACGCGGAGAAGGTGCGCAAGAAGGTGACCGAACTGGCCAGCGCACCGCCTCCTCCTCCGACCAACGACGGCATCCCCTGCATCGACTAGGTGCGTCTCTCGGTGACCCAGGTGGCGATCTGGGCGCGTGAGGTGAAGCCGAGCTTCTGCAGGATCCGTTCGACGTGTCCCTCGGCGGTCCGGCGCGCGATCACCAGCCGGGCCGCGATCTCCTTGTTCGTCAGGCCACCGGCGATCAGGTCCGCCACCTGCTGCTCGCGCCTGGTCAACGGCGTGGCCACCACGGTCACCGGCTCTGGCGGATGTTCCTCGCCGATCGCGAACGAGATGGCGTCGTCGAGCTCCAGGTCCATGCCCTTGCGGAACACGGCGCGGAACTCCTGCTCGCCCAGCGCGGCGATGGTCTTGGACTCGCATTCGCCGTGCGGTGCGCCGAAGTACCGCGATCCGAACATCGGGTAGCCGACCGACTGCCAGATCTCGGTGGTGGCGCCCAGCAGCGTCGCCGCGCGCACCACGTTGCCCTGCGAGGCCGCGATCCAGGCCAGCACCTCGATCGCGAGCACGATGCCGAGCAGGTCGTGGAACGACCGCTTGATCCGCAGGCACTCGCGGCCGAGCTGGTCGGCCCGCGCGAGGTCGCCGCTGACCCACGCGCACAACGCCAGCACGTAGATCGCGTACGCCTGCGCCCACAGCTCGCCGTGCTCCTCGCCGACGGTCTTCGCCCGCATGCAGAGCCGTTCCGCGGCGGCGAAGTCGTGCTGGAACGTCGCCGAGATCGCCAGCTCGATGTCGGCGAGCATGGTGTGGCTGTTGACGGTGCCCAGCTTGCCGTAGAGACGGACGGCCTCCTCGAACAGCCCGTCGGCCTGGTCGAGGTCGTCGCCGACGAGGTACGTGCACGCCAGCCGGTGCGTCGCGTAGGCCAGCGCCGGCCCGTCGCCCACGGACTTCGCGTACTGGCGGCACTCCTCAAGCATGGTCGTCGACGCGGTGAGGTCGCCCTGCAGCGTCGCCACGTATCCGTTGACCCACAGGGCTTTCGCGCGGTCGGCGTCGGGCGCGGGGGTGAGCAGCGCGCGGTCGAGCCAGTGCCTGCCCTCCCCGAGCATCCCGCAGCACGCCCAGTAGAACCACAGCGTCGAGGCCAGGTGCACGCCCCGCTCGCTGCCCTCCTCGAAGCAGAAGTCCAGCGCGGACCGCAGATTCGCGTGTTCCAGGCGCGTGCGCGAGAAGATCTGCGGCTGGACCGGGCCGAACCACTCCTTCTCGCGGCGCTCCGCCCACTCGATGAAGTGCTCGCGGTGCCGTTCCCGCATCACCTGTTCGCGGCCGGCGCCCCGCAGCTTCTCCAGGCCGTACTGGCGCAACGGTTC
This sequence comes from Lentzea sp. NPDC005914, assembly GCF_040629405.1. Taxonomy (NCBI): domain Bacteria; kingdom Bacillati; phylum Actinomycetota; class Actinomycetes; order Pseudonocardiales; family Pseudonocardiaceae; genus Lentzea; species Lentzea sp. NPDC005914. The sequence goes on from NZ_JBEXVQ010000027.1 coordinate 49,995, forward strand.
CAGCAGCCGGAAGCGCGTGCCGGACGGGTGCTGCTCGGCGACCACGACCGACTTGTCCACCAGGCCCGACAGAGAGTGCATGACCTCCTCGGGCGCGACGCTGTCACCGGAGCAGACCCGTTCGGCGGCCTCCAGGTCGAACGTGCCGGAGAAGACCGACGCCCGTGCCCACAGGATCTGCTCGGAGCGGGTGCACAGGTGGAAGCTCCAGTCGACGGCGGCCTGCAGCGTCTGGTGGCGGGGGTCGCCGCCGCGCTTGCCGTCCGCGAGCACCCGGAACGTGTCGTCCAATCTGGACAGAAGGTGGTCGAGCGTGAGCACCCGCAGGCGCACCGCCGCCAGTTCGATGGCCAACGGGATACCGCCCAGCAGCACGCAGATCTGGGTGACCTTCTCGTGGTTGCCCACGTCGACGACGAATCCCGGCTCGACGGCCGCCGCTCGTTCCGCGAACAGGGTCAGGGCGGGGTCCCGTGGCAGCGGCGCGACCTGCCAGAGGTGCTCGCCGTCGACGCCGAGCCGTTCCCGGCTGGTGATGAGGACGCGCAGTCCGGGCACGCTGCGCAGCAACACGTCCACGAGACCGGCGGTGGCCTCGATGACGTGCTCGCAGTTGTCGAGGATCATCAGCAGCTGCCGGTCGCGCAGGTGTTCCACCAGGACGGTGCGGTGCTGGCGGACCGTGTCGTCGTGGACGCCGAGCTGCTCGAGGACGGTGTGCACGACCAGTTCCGGGTCCGTGACGCCGCTCAGTTCGACGAACCAGACCCCGTCGCGGAAGGCACGGGACGTCTCGGCGGCGGCCTTCAACGCCAGCCGTGTCTTACCGACGCCACCAACACCCGTAAGGGTGACGAGGCGAGACTCGGACAGGAGTCTTCTCACCTCGGTGACGTCGGTCCTGCGGCCGACGAAACTAGTTGTGTCGGCAGGCAAGTTGCCTTTGCGACCTGGGGAAAGCGAACCGCCCACAGCCGCACCCTAGGTCTGCGCGATCTCTTGCTGCAACGCGGTCCCCCGGAGGCACCAACGGCGAAACACGGGTAGTTACCCCCTAGGGCTCCTGTTGTGACATCACCAGTCTTGAAAGCTGGGAGACGCCTGCGGGAGGGGACGGATCATGACCGGTGACTTTCTCGACGTGAAGATCCGCGAGCAGAACGGTGTGCTCGTCGTCCGGTTCAGCGGCCGCCTCGACTGGTCGACGTACATGCGCGTGCAGGACGTGTTGCTCGACTGCGCCACGAAAGAACTCGTCGGCGTCGTGGTGGAACTCGACGACCTCGTCGCCGAGTCGCCCGCGCTGCTCGTGGTGTTCGACGTCGTGTGGCTGTCCGCGGCGCGCTGGCCGGGCATCTCGCTGAGCCTCGTCGTCAGTGACCACCAGCTGCGGTCCACGCTGGGATCGCGCGGTCTCCCCCGCCACATCCCGATGTACACGACGACGCAGGCCGCGCTGGCCGCCGTCGTGCGGCTGCGGCACGAGGACCGGGTGGACGCGGCGCTGCCGTCGTGCCGGTGCCTGCCGCACGTGGCCGAGCGGATCACCGAACGTGCCTGCGAACGGTGGGGCGTCCAGGCACTGCTCGACGTCGCGCCGCAGGTGGCGGTCGAGCTCGTGTCGCACATCGAGGACGACGACAGCCCGTTGGCGCTGCTGCTGCGCATGCGCGGCGACAAGATGTCCGTTGCCGTGCGCACGACCGCACGCCTGGACCTCAGGCAGTGGCACATCATGCGGCGCAACGTCGCGTCCATCGCCGTCTGCAACTTCTCCATGGGCGAAACGCCGGCCGGTGGCGGGCGGCACATCATCTGGGCGCTGCTCGACGTGCCGGAGGACAGCCAGCGGCCCCCGAGCTATCTCCCGGAGGCCGCCGTCTTCACCCACCAGGCTTAACGCTTCCGGGTCGTTCTACTGTGCGCACCCCAGGGCGTGCATCGCCGCAAGGCTCGTGCTGCACGCCCTGACGACCTGGCGATTCGCCGCCGTGTCCGGCGTTCCTGTTCCACACCTCGGACAGAAGAGGCGCGCTGTCGTCTCGTCGACATGTACCTCGAGAGCGCTGCCGCACGGGCGGCACCAGCGGTGGCCGGTGACGGGGATGACGTGGTCCGGCGAGGCCACGCACTGGTGCAACCAGCAACGATGCAGGCCGCACGTCACTCGGGCGTGGGGATCGAGGCCGAGCTCCTCGGCAAGATCTTCGGCGCTCAGGACCGCTGTCAAGGTCAGGTCCACGGCCTCGGAGGAGGTCACCAGCCGCAGGTGCGCGCGTCGCCTCATAGGAAGAATCTTGCGCCGTCGGCGGAATCAGGTATACCCGCATTAATACCTGTTTAATCGCCGCTTGCGCCGAATTCCATTCGGCGTCGAACCCTCTTCTCACCCGCTCGTGGGCACCCTACGCTCGACTTCTGACGGCGCGGCGCAGAGGTATTCCACATGGCAGATCCTGCGTACTTCCCACCACCGCACTCCGCCCGCATCGGGATGAGCGATGTGGAACAGCTGGAGTCGCAGACGCGTTCGCTGAGGTCGGTCGACTACCAGTACGGCGGAGGGGCGTGCCGCGACGCCGTCGTCGTGCGGATCTACTGGGCCCAGCAGCTGCTGGCGGCTTCCGCTTCGGACGCCGTGCGGTCGCGTCTGCTGTCCGCGGTGGCCGATCTGCACAACCTCGCGGGATGGACGTCGTTCGACAGCGGTCAGGTCGGGGCCGCGTACCACCACTTCGACCGTGCGCTGGACTTCGCGCGTCACGACGAGGATCTGACCACCAACATCGTTTATCGCCGTGGACGCGTGCACCTCCATCACGGCGCACCGGGTGATGCGCTGGCTTACTTCCAGAGAGGTGCGTTCGCGCCGTTGGCGGCGAGCATCATGCACTCGAACGAAGCGTGGGCGTACGCGCGTCAGGCCCGTTCCGCGGAGGCGTTGCGTGCGATGGGCAAGGCGAAGGACTCGTTCGAGCGCGCGGACCACACGCACGTGCCGGACTGGGCCCGTTTCCACGACGAGACCGACCTGACGGCGATGATCGGGACCATCTACGCCGAGCTCGGGGACACCCGGCACGCGATTCCGGCGTTGTCGTCGGCGATCGAGCGGTTCGGGCCCGCGATGGCGCGCAGCTGGACGTTCTGCCTGATCGCGCTGGCCTCGTGCCACTTCCTGGACGGCGACACCGATCAGGGCCGGACCATCGGGATGCAGGCCGTCAGCGCGGCCGAGGGACTGCGGTCCGAGCGGGTGTGGGACCGGATGCGGCCGATGGTGCAGGCGGCGGCCTCTCGCGGGGTGTCGCTGCGGTAGTGATCTTCGCCAGTGATCTTCGGGATCTTTGCACAACCCGAACATTCGGCGGACTCGGTTCTGACGGTGCTCGGTCATCGTTCTGTGCCATGAACATTTCGCGAATCGGTGGGCTCGTGGCGGGGATGCTGCTGTTGGGCGCGGGGACCGCGTCGGCGCAGGAACCGATCACGATCAGCCCGGAGAAGGTGCAGCAGATCTGCTCCAACCGCGTGCCCCGGGTCGAGGCTCGGGTCAAGGCGCTGACCGACAAGATCAACGGCAGCCCCGAGACGCTGGGCTCGAAGAAGTGGATCGAGCAGAAGGCCGCTGACGCTCGCAAGGCGGGCAACACGGCGCGTGCGGACGTCCTGGACGCCCGGCTGAAGCTGCGTGACGCGCAGCTGGTGAAGCTCGCCAAGGCTGGCGAGCGCGTCGAGAAGTTCAAGTCCGAGCACTGCGGGTCCAAGTGAGGTGGATCGCGGTTCTGGCTCTGCTGGTGTCGCTGACGGCGTGCCGGAGCGAGGCCCCGCCGTCGGACCTCGATGATGTGGAGTCGACGCTGAACAGCATCGAGTCGGACATCAACCAGCCGGGGTGAACGCGTGGAACGTGGCCTGGTGCTCGTCGTGGAGGACGAACCGGCGATCGCCGAGCTCGTCGCGCTCTACCTCAGGCGCGACGGTTTCGGCGTGCAGGTCGAGTCCTCGGGGGACGCGGCACTGGCCGCGGTCCGCGCTCTCTCGCCGGTCGCTGTCGTGCTGGACGTCGGCCTGCCGGGCATGAACGGCATCGAGGTCTGCCGCGCGTTGCGTGCGGCGGGCGACTGGACGCCGGTGCTGTTCGTGACCGCGCGCGACGACGAGGTGGACCGCCTGCTCGGCCTGGAACTGGGCGCCGACGACTACATCACCAAGCCGTTCAGCCCGCGCGAACTGGCCTTGCGCGTCCGAACCGTGCTGCGGCGCTCCGCCGGTGGCGTGCCGGACGTCCTGCAGGTGGGGTCGGTGCGGCTGGACGTCGGTGAACGTCGTGCGTTCGCCGGATCCGCCGAAGTGTCTTTGACCTCAACGGAGTTCGGTCTGCTCGCCTACCTGATGAAGCATCCGCGCCAGGTGTTCTCGCGCGAGCAGCTGCTGAGCGCCGTGTGGGGTTACGCCTCGGTCGCCGGCACGCGCACCGTCGACGTCCACATCGCCCAGCTGCGGTCGAAGTTCGGGGAGTTGAGTCCTATCAGGACAGTGCGTGGCGTCGGGTACTCGGCGGACGCGTCATGAACCTCGCCGTCCGCATCGCCCTGCTGTGCCTGGGAGTCGCGTTCGTCGCCGTCCTGGTGGCCGGTGTCGTGTCCGTCCGGCTCGTGCTGTCCACCTCGCAGCAGGTGAGCCGCGAGTTCCTGCGCAGCCAGGCCGACGTGGTCTCCGGTCAGATCTCCAACAACCGCATCGAACAGGTCCTCGAGGGCCAGGGCATCGCGATCGTCCGCATCTCCCCCGCCGGCGAGCTGTCGGGCTCTGACCGCGCCGCCGTCCGCGCCGCTCGCGAGGTCAACGTCGAACGTGTGCGCAACGGCCCACCGGTGTCCGGCGTGAGCGGCCGGCTGAACGTGGAAGCCCGCGCGTCCGGTGCCGGCGGTTTCGCCCTCGTGCAGGAGACGGAGACCGGCAACACCTACCGCAAACTGGTCCGCAACATCATCTTCGCCCTGGGCATCGGTCTGGCCGTAGCCTGCCTGGCCGGCCTCGCCCTGGGCACCGTGCTGGCCCGGCCACTGCGCCGCGTGGCGTCCGTGGCCCACTCGATGAGCGCGGGCCGCCGCGACCTGCGCGTCCCGGTCGTCGGCACCGTCGAACTGGCCGAGGTGGCCACGTCGGTCAACTCGCTCGCGGATGCCTTGCAGCGCAGCGAGTCCCGTCAGCGCGACTTCCTGCTCTCCGTCTCCCACGAGCTGCGCACCCCGCTGACCGCCGTGACGGGCTTCGCGGAGTCGCTGGCCGACGGCGTGGTCTCCGGTGAGCAGGTGGCCCCCGTGGGCACCGTGATCCTCGACGAGGCACGGAGGCTGGACCGCCTGGTCACCGACCTGCTGGACCTGGCCCGCCTCGGCGCCGACGACTTCGGCCTGGACCTGGCCGCCGTGGCACTGGAACCCGTGGTCCGCTCGGCCGCCGAGGTCTGGCACGCCCGCTGCCACGCGCGCGGCGCGGTGTTCTCCCTGGACATCACGGCGTCGCCGACGGTCTGGGCCGACGCGCGCCGGTTGCGCCAGGTCATCGACGGCCTGATGGAGAACGCCCTGCGCGTCACCCCACCGGGCCGGCCCGTGGTGCTCGCGCTGTCGTCCGTGCTGGAGGTGCGCGACGGCGGCCCCGGCCTGGCGCCGGAGGACTACCCGGTGGCGTTCGACCGGGGCGTGCTGCACGCCCGCTACCAGGACAGTCGCCCGGTCGGCACCGGCGTGGGCCTGGCGTTGGTGCACGGTCTGGTGACGCGGATGGGCGGCACGATCAAGGCGGGCCCGGCCCCGGAAGGCGGCGCCGCCTTCACCGTCACGCTGCCTACTTCGCCTGGGGCAGCTTGACCTTCTTCTTCACTCCTGGCGACGAGGGCGGCGGGACGACGGGCCCGATGTCCCCGTCCGGAGCCTCGTCCAGATCCACGATCACCGGCGCGTGGTCGCTGGGCCCGGTCCCCTTGCGCGCGTGCCGGTCGATCCACGCCGCCCGCACGCGAGGCGCGACGCTGTCGCTCGCCAGGATGAGGTCGATCCGCATGCCGAGGTCCCGGTGGAACATGCCGGCGCGGTAGTCCCAGTAGCTGAAGATCCGTTCAGCAGGCCACCGGTCCCGCACCACGTCGTGGAACCCGAGCGCCTGAATGGCCTGCAGCGCGGCACGTTCCGGTTCGGTGACGTGCGTCTGCCCGATGTAGGCCTCCGGGTCGAACACGTCGGCGTCGGCGGGAGCGATGTTGATGTCACCGCACACCACGGCGTCGGCCGGCCCCGTCTCCAGAACGTCGCGCAGGGCCGCGAGCCACTCCAGCTTGTACTTGTAGTGGTCCGACTCGGGCTCACGACCGTTGGGCACGTAAAGCGAATGCACCCGCACCCCACCGCACGTGGCGGCCACGGCACGAGCCTCGACGTGCGGAAATCCGGGCGCCCCAGCGACCCCGACCTCGACGTCGGCCAGACCCACGCGGGACAGCAGCGCCACGCCGTTCCACTGCGTCTCGCCGAACAGCGCCACCTCGTACCCGCGGGCTTCGAGCTCGGACCCGAGCAGCGCGGTGAACGCGTCGTCGGCCAGCTTGGTCTCCTGCAGGCACACGACGTCGGGCTTGCGCTGGTCCAGCCAGGGCAGGAGCCTCGGCACGCGTTGCTTGACTGAGTTCACGTTCCACGTCGCCACTCGCACGTGTTCAACCGTAGTCAACGGAACTCAAGCCCGCATCGAACAGCGAAACTCGACTCGCTGCGACGCAAGGCGGCCTGCGACCTCGATGAGGTGAAGGGACCGATCGATCTGTTCTGAACTCGCTGAACGCGTTGCAGGCGAAGGGGCTCAGGCTCCACCCCGACCCGAAGAAGTTCAAGAACCGCTGGGCGGAGTGGCAGGCGGAGTACGACCGGTTCGACGCGAAGTCGGCGCTGATCCTCACGCAGGTGGAGTTCCCGAAGGACGCGACGCAGTTCACGTTCGACATGTTCAGCTAGTGGTGTGGCCCGGAAGGTTGCCGGGGGAATTCGCGGTCCGGAGTACAGGTACTACGCGATCGTCCGCAGCGGCTGGACGAAGGAGGATCCGTTCGCGGTGGCGCGGGAGCGGGTGGACTCGGACGGGACGTCCTGGGTCGAGACCTACACCCGCGACCTCCGCTGGGAGGCGTCCTCCCGGTTGACCGCCATCCGCGCGGGCCGCAGTGACGACGATGCCGAGCTGATCACGGCGGACGTCGTCGAACGGTTCATCGCCGGCATGAAGAAGAGCGTTGAGCTGAAAGAGCAAGGCTGAGCACGGGGAAGGGCCTCCCGCGAGTTCGTTCGCGGGAGGCCCTTCTTCATGTCCACACAGGACTCGGCTGCCGCACCCCGCGAGCTGCTCGAGACCGACCCCTCACGCGGTCTCGAACCGCCCTCACTTCTAGAGCACGTTGAACACCTCCTCCGCCCGGTCCCGCTTGACGAACATCTGCCACGCGGCCTCCGCGATGTCGTCCGGGTCGAGCGTGCGCCCGCCCAGTTCGCCGAACTTCTCGGGCTTGCTCGCGACCAGCTCGTAGATGTCGCTGCGCTCGATGGCACCGCCGATCGTGAGCGTGCCCGCGTACACACCCTTCTCGGCCAACGCCGCGTTCAGCGTCACGGCGTAGTTGCGCAACGCGGCCGCCCCCAGCGCCAGCGCACCGAGCATCGGCATCGGCACCACCGCGCTCAGCCCACCGGCGAACAGCAGGCCGCCGCCGCGTCCGGTCACGCCCGGCAGCACGTGCTGGACGACGTCGATCGCCGGGTAGAGCCACTCCATGGCGGCACGCGCCTCGGCGGACGTGGTCGACGTGATCTCCCCCGGAATGTCGTTCAGATCGCTGGCACCCGGCCCGTAGTACACGACGTCCACCGCCCCGACCTCGTCCAATGTGGACAGCAACCGCACGCGGTCGCGCAGGTCGACGGCGAACGCCCGGGCCTTCACACCCGCGTCGGCGAGCGCGGCGAGATATCCGGCGTGCCGGTCACCGCGCCGCGACACCAGCATGACCTCGTACCCCTCACGCCCGAACCGATGCGCAATGGACATGCCGAGCCCAGGACCGACGCCGAGCACAACTGCGGTGGGAGACATGGGTTTCACCCTTCAGAAGACTAATTCGAGGCCACCCTCGACTTACTGCGCCCGACGCTACCACAGAACTCGAGGCAACCCTCGACTTAGCCGCCGAGTAGGATCCGCCCATGGTCACCGCGTCGAGGCCCCTGCGTGCGGACGCGGCACGCAACCGGGAGAAGCTGCTGGCAGCGGCCGCGGAACTCTTCGCGGAACGCGGCCTCGACGTGCCGCTGGAACACATCGCCCGCCGCGCCGAGGTCAGCATCGGCACGCTCTACAAGCACTTCCCGACCCGCGAGGACTTCGCGTCGGCGATCTTCCCCGAACGCCTCGGCGCCCTGGACGTCATCGGCGAGAAGGCCCTGACCGACCCGGACCCGTGGCACGCGTTCGCCGGCTACCTCGACGACCTCTACGCCCTGCAGGCCGAGGACCGCGGCCTGAACGACGTGCTCGCCCGCGACCTCCCCAACGCCCCGGAAGTCGTCTCAGCCTGCCACCGAGGCGCGGGCCACGCGGAAACCCTGATCACGCGCGCGGTCGAGGCCGGAGTGCTGCGCGCCGACTACTCGGTCGCGGACCTGGCCACGCTGACCAGGGCGATGGCCCAGGTCATCCGGGACTCGCCCGGCGAGTGGCGGCGCTTCCTGTCGATCTACGTCGAAGGCCTGCGCGCGACCTGACACGCGGTGGGCGAAACCGGAACCCGGCCACGCTGGGCCGGACCGACCACGCCGTGGGGGGTTTGGGGGCTCGGCCCCCCACCATCACGACGGCCGACCTGGCGAAAGTGGCGCAGCCACTGAGCATGGTCAGCCCGAGGCCGTGGGGCAGGTCGGATTCGAACCGACAACCTGACAGATTATGAGTCTGCTGCTCTGACCGGTTGAGCTACTGCCCCCTGCAGCGGCGGACCAACTCCACCAAAGCCGCTAACGCTGCGTGGTGGAGGATACCGATCACGCCGAACGGCCCTTGCGCACCCCCGTGGCGAGCGACACATAGGCTGCACGCGTGCGTTTGACCCTCCGCGACTTCACCCCGGCGGACGAGCCCGAGGTGCTGCGGCTGTTCGCCGACTGCGACGACTGGTTCCAGGCTGCCACGGGCCACCCGTCCGGGCCCGGTGACGTGCAGAGCCTCTTCTACGCGCTGCCCGAAGGTGCCCGCGACGAGCAGAAGCACCTGCTCGTCGCCGAGGCCCAGGGCATGATCGGGTTCGTCGACCTGGTCGTCGACCATCCCGCGCCGCACCACGCGAGCATCGGGTTCTTCCTGGTGCCCAAGGATCTTCGCAGGTGGGGCATCGGCAGCGAGATGGTCCGGGCGCTCACGCAGCGCTACCCCGCCATCACGCACGTCCACGTCCGCCTCGACGAGTTCAAGCCCGGCAACGAGTTCCTCAAAGCCATGGGCTTCTCGCTCAACGGTCAGCTCGCGGTGCTGGAGATCGCCCCGAGGTCCGACGGCCGGTAGCCGTCCGGGTAGCCGGGGTAGGTGCGGTTGCGCGCACGGGTCAGCTTCAGCTCGCGCCGCACGGGCATCCGCCGCACCACCGAAGCCCGCACCCGCAACGCCAGCCGGCCCGCGGCGCCGACCCAGGCAGGTGGCGAGGAGAACCCGAACGCCCGCACCATCAGCGGGTCCAGCATCGCGACCACGGCCCGTGAGACGACAGGCGAGAGCGCCGACGGGTACCACGAGCAGAACAGGTCCAGCGTGTACTGGCCGATGCGGTGGTTCGACGGCGCGAACACGAAGTGCTCCTGCTCGTAGGCCACCTTGAAGGCCCGATAAGCGTCGAAGTCCTCGGGAATCTCCCGGATTCCCATGCGAGAGCCGACCGCGCGGTAGAAGTGGAACGCCGCGAGCTGCTCGCCCAGCGTCAGCGGTCTCCAGCCGTACTGCGTGAGCCAGTCGATCGGGTCGTAGATGAACGTCGACAGCACGTAGAGCATGTCGTCGTTGGAGATGTCGTAACGGCCGTGCTGCCGGTTCACCACACGCAACGCCTCACGCCCGCGCGGCGAGTCGTAGCCGTGTTCGACGAGTTCGGCCATCAGCACGGCGGTGTCGTCGTAGCGCTTCTGCGGGCGGCGTTCGAACTCGCCGGTGCGCTCCAGCAGGCCCGAGATCGAAGGCACGCAGTACGTGCGGAAAAGCGCCAGCTCCAGCGACTTCTGGTAGTCCCACGGGAACTCCAGGCCCGCGGAGATCCGCATGATCTCCTCGTGGTCGGCGACGGGGTCCAGCGACGTGATGCGGCGGAGGTTCGCGAAGCGGGCCATCCACCCAAGCTGACCGAACCACCGGCGAAGCACCAGGCCCCAGTCGGATGACATGCTGAGTGCTCTCCTAGGCAAGGAACGACGTTGCGCATCACATTCGTCCTGCCCGTCTTCCCGCGCGGCCCGATCGGCGGCTTCCGGGTCGTCTACGAGTACGCGAACCGGTTGACGGCGTTGGGATGCGAGGTCACCGTCGTCCACGAACGGTGGAAGGGCGACGTTCGCGAGGCCATGCGCGACCTGTGGCACGGCCGCAGCCAGCCTCGTCTGCGGTCCGCCCTGAGCTGGTTCGAGATCGACCCAGGGGTCCGGTTGGTGATCGTGCCGGAACTGGAGCCGCACGCCCTCCCGCCGGCCGACGTCACGTTCGCGACGCACTGGAAGACCGGCCGCCTGCTCCCCCACGTCCAGAGCAGGCCGTTCCACCTCGTCCAGGCCTACGACACGTGGGACGACATCGAAGAAGTACACGAAGTGCTGAAGCTGGACGTGCCCAAAGTCGCCGTCTCCACCTACGTGGCAGGAAAACTCGAAGACCTCGGCAACCAGCACGTCGCGGTCGTGCCGAACGGCCTGGACCACGACACGTTCCGGCCACCGGCAGAAGACCGTCCACGCGGCCACTCGGTCTCACTGCTCGTCAGCAAGCATCCCGCCAAGGGATTCGCAACGGGCGTGGCCGCGCTCAGCGAGGTCCGGCGGACCATCCCGGACCTCACGGTGAACGCGTTCGGCGTCGGCCCGAGGCCCGACGACCTGCCGGAGTGGATGACCTACCACCACGGCCTGAGCGGCGAGAAGCTCGTCGACCAGGTCTATCACCGCAGCGCCGTCCACCTGTGCAGCTCGGCGTCGGAAGGCTGGGGCTTCCCCGTGGCCGAGGCGATGGCGTGCGGAACCGCGGTGGTCAGCACACGCAACGGCGGAGTCGAGGACTTCTGCAGCCACAACGAGAACGCGCTGCTCGCGGACAGCACCGGGCTCGCCGAAGCCGTCACGAGAATGCTCGAAGACGAAGCCCTGCGGACCAGGTGCGTCCAAGCCGCCTACCTGACGGCGTCCCGCATGGACTGGAGCGCCTCGGCCCGTTCGTTGATCAGCTTCATCCGCGCGTTCCACTCGACGGCCTCGTAGTGCTCGCTGCCCTCCGAAGACCCCTGCCCAGGCCACTTCCGGTAGTGCAGCCCGACCGCCGACTCGAAAAAACCACTCGAAAGAACACTCGCGGCGATCAACAGCCCGGTGTCGTCACTGCCCGGCACGGCCATCCACCCGCCCAGCATCACCGCGAGATCGCGTCGCATGCACATCGTGGTCGGGTGCACGGGCAAGCGGAAGTTGTTGCGGCGCCAGAGTTCGAGCACCACACCGGGTTCAAGCCGGCCGTGCGCGGGGTCGCCGTCGAACGCGACCAGCGAGCCGTCGGGCATCAGGTCGAGCGCCCGCGACGTGGTCCACTGGACGCCGGAGGAGATCGCGGCGACGTCCCTGGCCAGCACTCCCGCGGTCAGAACGTCGTCCTGGTCCAGGTTCTTCACCAGTTCGCCCCGCGCACGGGACAGCGCGAGGTTGCGGGTGATCGCCACCCCGCCGTGCCGTCCGGAGCCGTGGCTGACGCGATCGTCATGCGGCAGAACCGAAGCGGCGACGCCGGTGCGCCCGTCCTGCTGCACCAGCCATTCCCACGTCCAGCCGTCCGGAAGCTCCTGCGACGCCAGCGATCGGTACGCCTGCAGGAGGTGGTGGGGCTCCGGGTCGTAGACGGCGGTAATCACCGAGATCATGCGCACAGGCCAACTCCGCACGAAACGAGAAGAGGCCCTATCCGCAACGGATAGGGCCTCACCTGCTGTTACGCTCCCCCAACTGGACTCGAACCAGTAACCCTGCGATTAACAGTCGCATGCTCTGCCAATTGAGCTATGGGGGAATGTTCTGTTGTGTCCCGCGCGTCAGGCTTGGTTCCTCCTGACAGTGGGTAACTCTACATGAGTCTCAAAACGGGTTCTTCAACCACCCCCCGTTTTGCGGCAGGATGGCTTCTGACCAGCCACGATGTGAGAGGAGACCCCATGAAGGGCATCATGGTCGGCATGGCGGTCGGCTACGTGCTCGGCGCCAAGGCCGGACGGGAGCGCTACGACCAGATCGTGCGCATGTGGCACCGCTTCACCTCCAACCCCACGGTGCGCAGGACGGCGAGCCAGGCCAAGGACAAGGCGTTCGAGGCCGCTCACCAGGCAAAAGACCTGGCCGCGGACGCTGCGGAGAAGGCGGCGGAGAAGGCTCCGTGGCGCCACCAGGAGGAGGCCAACGGACGTCCTGTGACGCCGCCGGCCACCACTCCGCGTGCCTAGGGCGTGACGATCTTCACACCTGGGCCACCACGAAGATCCGCCTGAACGGGAACCACGTGGTGCCGTCGGCTCGCTCGGGGTACGCCTCGCGCAGCCGCGGCGCCAGTTCCGCGACGTAGGCGTCCCAGTCCGATGAGGACAGCGCCGCCCGCACCGGCCGCAAAGCCGTGCCACTGACCCATTCCAGCACCGGGTCGGGCCCGGCGAGCCGCTGCACGTACGTGGTCTCCCAAGCGTCCACAGAGGAACAGCCAGCCAGCAGCTCCGCGTACTCGATCGGGTCCAGCACGGGCTTCTCCGCCCGGAAGACGTGCTCCAGCGACGGCCCTGCGACCTCGCGGATCAGCCGGTGCGACGCGTCGGCGTAGTTGCCGGGCACCTGGAACGCCAGCCACGCGCCGGAAGGCAGTGCCGCGACCCACTTCTCCACGATCGAGGGATGCGACGGGACCCACTGCAGGACCGCGTTGGACACCACGACATCGGTGTCGGGCAACGGTTCCCAGGTGGTCACGTCATCCACCCGAGCGTCGACACCCGCGGCACGGGCGGCCTCGACCATCTCCGGCGACGAGTCGAACGCCTCCACCACAGCGGAAGGCCACCGCGAAGACAGCGACGCGGTCAGGTTTCCGGGCCCACAGCCCACATCGACCACGCGGCGCGGGGACTCGGCCCCCACGCGCGCCACAAGCTCGTAGAACGGCCGCGCCCGGTGATCGGCGAAGGCCAGGTACTGCGCCGGATCCCACATGCGGCTAACAGTACACGCGTACTGCTAGCCTGCAAGCCTTGAAGCGAACGCGGAAACAGCCGCCCGCACGGCTTCCAGGTCCACGCCGGCGTCGCCCCGCGCCTGCCACACGAACCCGTCCCGGCCGGGGATCTTGCGCTGCAGGATCCACACCCCGGGCGACTCGACGCGCTCGCGGTGCCGGATCGACCCCTCGACGCGCTGGCTGATCGCCTTCAGCACCCGACCGGGTTCCTCGACGGCGAACCGTTGCGCGGGAAGGTCTTCAAGCAACACGACGGGACCTTCCACGCCGGCCTCCCGCGCCTCGATCACCCGCAGCGCGCCCTCCCACTTCGCCTTGCTGATCAGGTGCCACCCGATCCGCCGCGGCCCCGGCACCCACAGCCCGAGCGACGTGGCGACAAGATGCCCGTCCGGCACGGGTGCATGAGCGACCACGGTCTCGTCCGGCTCCAGCGACCCCGTGAACCCGTCCGGCGCACCAGAGCCGAACAACCGGCGGAACAGCCCCACTACAGCACTCCAGCGCTCTGCTGCACGAGTCCCTTGCGGTACTCCTCCAACGCGGCCAGGTCGCCCCACAGCGCCCGGTACTCGTCGGCGTCCTTGATCGGCGACAGCCTGCGCAGCCGCGACTTCACGTCCTCGATCTGCTTGCCGACCTGCACGGCCTGCAGGCGCGCGATCACCATCGACACGTACCGGAACTCGTCGTCCTGCTTGACGGTCAGCGGTTCCACCGCGAGCTCCGTCAGCACCGACCGCACCGACGCGTGCGAACACTGCTGCGAGATCGCGTCCAGGTACGCCGTGCCCGCCAGGCCCGACGACGCGCCACCGGCGTCGCGGATCGCCCGGTGCAGCGCCATGTACGCGGGGTGCGTGAAGGCTTCCTCGGGCAGCGAGTCGTACAGCGGACCGGCGTACTCGGGCAGCCGCAGCGCGACCTTGAGCACCTCTCGTTCCGGTGACAGCGAGATGTCCCGCGGGTTCGGCCGGGGCGGTCCGTCGACCTCCACGCCCAGCGCGATCTGGTTCGGGTCGACGCGCTGAGCGGCCGCCATGGGCGCCTTGCCCCCGGCGACCTGCCGGACCCGCCGCACGACCATGGCCTCGTCGTCCCAGCCCACCCACCAGGCGAGCCTGGTCGCGTAGCCGTCGCGCTTGGCGCGGTCCTTGATCTGCGCGACGAACGGCACCATCTTCTTCAACGCCTCGACGCGCCCGTCCACGGAGTCGAGGTCGTACGCCAGCAGCTGCGCCTTGATCGCGAACTCGATCAACGGCGTGCGCCGCGCCACCAGGTCGCGCACCGCCACATCGCCCTTGGCCTGCCGCAGCTCGCACGGGTCCATGCCGTCCGGCGCCACCGCGATGTAGGTCTGCGCGGAGAACTGCTGCTCCCCCTCGAACGCCTTGAGCGCGGCCTTCTGACCTGCCTCGTCGCCGTCGAAGGTGAAGATGACCTCGCCGTTCACGTCGTCGTCGATCAGCAGCCTGCGCAGCACGTTCATGTGGTCGGTGCCGAACGCCGTGCCGCACGACGCGACCGCCGTCGGCACGCCCGCCAGGTGCATCGCCATCACGTCGGTGTAGCCCTCGACGATGACCGCCTGCTTGCGCTTCGCGATCTCCCGCTTGGCCTGGTCGAGCCCGAACAGCACCTGCGACTTCTTGTAGATCATCGACTCGCTGGTGTTGAGGTACTTCGCCTGGATCGGGTCGTCGTCGAAGATCCGCCTCGCGCCGAACCCGACGGTCTCGCCGCCGATGTCCTTGATCGGCCACAGCAGCCGCCGGTGGAACCGGTCGATCGGCCCCTGGCGGCCCTCCTTGGTGAGCTGCGACTTGATCAGCTCCTGCAGCTCGAACCCGCGGCCCAGCAGGTGCTTGGTGAGCTTGTCCCAGCCGCCGGGCGCGAAGCCGCAGCCGAACTGGCGTGCCGCCGCCTCGTCGAACCCGCGCTCGGCCAGGAACTCGCGCGCCGCCTTCGCGTCAGGCGTCGCGAGCTGCTCCGCGTAGTACTCGGCCGCCGCCTTGTGCGCCTCGATGAGCCTGCTGCGGGTGCCGCGGTCGCGCTGGCTCGTGGCGCCGCCGCCCTCGTAGGTGAGCTGGATGCCCGCCCGGTCCGCGAGCCGCTCGACGGCCTCCACGAACGACAGGTGCTCGACCTTGATCACGAAGGCGATCACGTCGCCGCCCTCGCCGCAGCCGAAGCAGTGGAACGTGCCGTGCGAGGGGCGGACGTTGAACGACGGCGTCTTCTCGTCGTGGAACGGACAGAGCCCCTTGAGCGCTCCACCGCCGGCTCGCTTCAGCGAGACGTGGTCGCCGACGACCTCGTCGATGCGGCTGCGCTCACGCACCAATGCGATGTCGCTTTCCCTGATGCGTCCTGCCACACCCCGAGTCTATGCGCTGACGAACCCGATCCGTTCGTCCACTCCCCGCCACCTGCCGTTGTCCTCTGACAGCGAATGTCCTGGCGCACGCCGACGGGTCCGGACACGCCCGTCCGCGGCTCCTGTCAGACTGCGAAGGTGAGCTTCGACGAGCACCGCAGTCACCTCATCGGCGTCGCGTACCGGCTGACCGGCAGTGTCGCCGACGCCGAGGACGCCGTGCAGGAGGCGTGGCTGCGCTACTCGGCGGCCGAGGGCATCCAGGAGGACCGCGCCTGGCTCACGACCGTCGTCAGCCGCATCTGCCTGGACCGGCTGCGGTCCGCGGCCGTGCGCCGTGAGACCTACGTGGGCTCGTGGCTGCCGGAACCGCTGCTCACCACCACCGAGGCCGACGATCCGCTGGCGTCCGTGGTGCGGTCGGACGGCGTGCGCATGGCGGCGCTGGTCGTGCTGGACAAGCTCACTCCCGACCAGCGCGTGGCGTTCGTGCTGCACGACGCGTTCTCCTTGCCGTTCAACGAGATCGCGGACGTGCTGCAGGTCTCGGAAGCCTCCGCCCGGCAGCACGCCTCCCGTGCGCGCAAGGCCGTCTCGGGCGCCGAGCCGCCACCCCGCGCGGCGCTGGCCGAGCAGCAGGAGGTGCTGGAGAAGTTCCTCCAGGCCATGTCCAGCGGTGACATCGACGCGGTGCTGGGCCTGTTGCACCCGGACGCGGTGATGGTCGGCGACGGCGGCGGCAAGGTGCGCACGACGGTCAACATGGTCACCGGCGCGGACAAGGTGGCCCGCTTCCTCCTCGGTCTCCTGCGCAAGTACGGCTTCGAGGACGACCTCCCCGAGATGCGGCCCGTGCTGGTCAACGGCGAGCTCGGCATCGTCTTCCCCGCGCAGGGGGACGTGGCGGCCCGCGTCACGACGTTCGCCGTGCACGACGGCAAGGTGTTCGCCGTCTACGACATCGCGAACCCGGACAAGCTCGGCCACGTGGACTTTGGTCCAGACCGTAACTAGGCCCGGGATCGTTTAGTCACTAACGTTCTGCGTTGGTCCAGCCCAAGCCCCCTGCCGCGGGTTGCAACCAACGGAGTCCGATCATGCCCGAACAAGACAAACCCACCCGCCGGACGTTCATGGCGACAGGTGCGGCGGCGGCGATCGCGCTGACCGCGGCCGGTACCACGACCGCCCGCAGCGCCCCTCTTCCCCTCACGCCGACCTGCGTCGATGACGACGACACCCCGTCGAACATCGAAGGTCCCTACTTCAAGCGCAACTCCCCGGAACGCACGAACCTGCGCACCACCGGTGTCACCGGGGTCGTGCTCAGCCTGACCGGGTTCGTCTACACGATGAAGTGCGCCCCCATTCAGCACGCACTGCTGGACTTCTGGCAGGCAGATGACAAGGGCGTGTACGACAACACGACGTTCAAGATGCGCGGGCACCAGTTCACCGGCGCGTCGGGTGCGTACGTGCTGGAAACCGTCATTCCCAAGGACTATCCGGGTCGCACGCCGCACATCCACGTCAAGGTGCAGGCGGCGAACGGCCCGATCCTCACCACGCAGCTGTTCTTCCCGGACAACCTCAAGGCGTACGGGATGAACGTGGCCGCGCTGAACCGGCGCGACCGCTACCTCGACCGCGAGTGCGAGGTCGCGCTCGGCCCGCTCGTCGGCAACCGCTACACCGCCAAGTTCGACTTCGTCATCGAGTAGTCACCACCGGAGCCTGAGCACCTTCCCGACGTCGCGGAGCTTCGGGATCGCGCTCACGACCTTCATCTGGATCCTGCCGGACCTGGGCAACGCGCCCAGGTGCGGCAGGTCCACGCTGCGCCAGGCGTCCACTGTGGTCAGTCCGGGCCGCAGTGCCTCGATCTCGCGCGGGTCGTCGACGCCCCAGTGCAGCGTCGCACCGGCGTTGCGCACGGCCGGAACGAGCTTCTGCAGCTTGATCCCCCACGAGCCGTAGACGTCGAACAGCAGCTCACCGCTGGCGAACCTGGTGGTGATCCTGCTGATCAACGCGTGGCCTTCTTCTCGCGTCAGGTACATCGAGAGGCCTTCGAACACGGCCACCGCAGGCCGGTCGGCCGGGATCTGATCGAGCCACGCGTCCTCGGTGACCGACGACGCCACGAGCTGGTAGTCGCCGGTCGGTTCGGGCAACAGCTTGTGCCGCAACGCGACGACGTCCGGCATGTCGACGTCGACCCAGCGCACGGTGTCCGGCCGTTCGACACGATGCGCGCGGGTGTCGAGCCCACACGCGAGGTGCAGCACCGTGCACGTCGGGCTGCGCTCGATGAACTCACGGGTCCAGTCGTCGAGAACCCTTGCGCGGATGGCGACACCGACCGCGCTCGTCAGGTTCATCCCGGTCTTGGCGAAGTCGTAGTCGATGCGGTCGACGGCACGCTTCGCCTCGTCGTCGTGCAGCACGGAGACGGGCTGCTCGCTGTCCACCGCGCGGCCGTACAGAGTGGCGAGCATGGTCTCCTGGGCACCCGTCAGGGTGATCTTCTCCACCTCTCTAGTGTGCCGGGATCCGGCAGGCGTCGCCGCTGGTGAATCCCTGGTCCTTGATGCCGAACGCGCTGTTGAACCTGGCCCGCTGGTTCTCCAGCGAGATCTGGTAGGTCAGCGCGACGAGCTCCTTGCGCCCCAGCAGCTTTTCCAGCTCCGCGACCTGCTCGTCGGTGACGCTGACGGGCGTGTCCGTGATCGCGTCGGCGTACGCGAGCGCCTTGCGTTCAATGTCGGTGAACAGCGGTGAGGTGGCATACGAGCCGATGTGCTTCAACCGTTCGATGTCCAGGCCCTCGTGCTTCATCAGCATCGCGCCGAAGTCGACGCACCACGAGCAGCCGAGCTTGACCGCCGTCCGGTAGACGCAGAGCTCGAACAACGGCCCGTGTCCAGAAATTTTCACGGCCTTCTTGACCGCCAGCTCGTGCCGGCCGCTCGCGATCAGCAGCTTCGGGTGGTGCGCCAGGACCGTGGCCGGCTCCGGCACCGCCCCGAACTCGCGCCGAGCGAACCAGTAGACGGCCTTGGTGAGCAGGCCAGCGTGCTTCTTGGTGACTCCCTGGATCCTCGTCATGCCCACTGGACGGGGCAGCGCGCCAGAACGTGACACCTTTGGGTGACTGGGTTGCGGGGCGGGCAGCTCATAGGGTCCTCGCATGAGCAACGACTTCGTGCTGGACATGGACCACGAGTCGGCCGGTCTGCTGGCGGGAACGCTGCTGGCGGGCGACTCGTGTGCGGTGCCGGTGCGTCACCAGAACGTCCGGCTGCTGCTGTGCGCGCTGCCCGGCGAGGACGGCATGCGGCTCTTCCTGCGCCGCAACAACCCGAGTTAGCGGTCGTACACGGCCACGTAGTCCATCAACAGATCGCGCGAACGCTCGTTGTCGAGAGCGACGGCGTGCATGCGCTGAAAGACCAGCACGGCCCGTTCGACGGTGGCCGCGTCGCTGGCGAGCACCCAGTTCGCGAGGTAGACCAGCGGCGGCTCGTGTTCGTACTGGATCAGCGCGTAGTCCAGCCCGACCGCCGCGGCCCCGCCCGCGCTGGCCGGCACGACCCTGATCGACGGCGCGTGGAACAGCAGGTGCAGCACCTGGTCCTCCATCAGCCGGTTGTTCCCGACGACGGTGCGCAGCGCGTACTCGTGGATGAAGAACACACACCGCGGCAGCACGCCGTCGCGTTGCAGCTCCGGGGCCGGGCTGAGGCCCAGCGCGGCGGCCAGCGCCTTCGCGTAGCTCTCGGTCCTCAGGAGGACGGGAACGGTGACGCCGCTGAAGCAGGTGATTTGCGTGGCGCCGGCCGCGGCGAGCACGACGAGCTGCTCGCCGGCACCGTGCTGGGTCATGACTGGAACGGTAAAGGCGTGATCATGATCTCGCCGTGCGAAACGCTCGCCCATCAGGGCGAATGGTCCGAGAAAATGATCACGGTTGGGCTACCTGGACCACCATCCGGTCGCGGCGGCACCCTCCAGGCCGTGCTCGTCGACTCTCAGCACGGCCTTCACCCCCACCCGCTCCAGCTCCTCGCTCAGTTCGAAGTTCACTCGAACGTCCACTTTGGGCAGTGTCAGGGCGAAGTCGGCCTGATCAGTCAAAAATCCCCCAGGCGTCTACGGACGGGCGACCTGCGCGAGGAAGTAGATCGCACCGGAGCGAGCATGCCGGACCGCGAGCAGGAACGGCCGGTCGACCTGCACCACGATCGGCTCCGTCGGGATCTCGATCGACACGGTGCGGAACGTGACGGCGGTCGCCGCCGCGCCCTCCAGACCTTCTTCGTCGACTCGCAGCACGGCCTCGTGCAGCACGTCGTCGACGAACAGCCTCTCGTCCGGCGAGAGACCGCTGAAGTCGGCGTTCCTCGCGAACATGCGCCGGACCCCGAGGCGCTCCAACACGTTCTTGAGCTGGAACTTCTCGCGAACGTCCACTTTGGGCAGTGAGAGCTCGAGGTTGACCCGGTTGCCCGCCTCGAAGAGCGACGGGGACAGCGGCTGCTCCAGTGACGTGTCCGGCAGCAGGATCACGGCCTCGACGCCGGACGCCGCGGGGAGCACGACCGTCTGCCAGCCGTCGTGGCGGGCGTAGCGGAACTTCTCGGTGACCTTCATCGTCGGCACGTCCACATCACCGCCCGGCGCGTGGAACGGCTTCTGCGCGGTCTCCCAGGCGGAGAACGGGTTCAGCCAGCCGACCTTGAGGTACAGGGCGTTGACGATGATCGCCGCGGCGTCCGGGGGCGGCGGGCTCGTCAGCAGTTCGGGGATCAGGCCGCGGGTGGTCTCGGCGACGTCGGTGTTGACGAGCTTGCGGACCGTCATCGGGTCGCTGAACGCCGTGCGCCGCACCGACTTCGTGAGCGAGAAGTCCGGGTTCAGCGTGAGGTAGTCGTCCGCCCACAGCGTGTTGGCCACGGCCAACTCGGGGACGTCGAGGGCGTCGGAGGGGTCGAAGCCGGCGAGCAGCTGGTCGAGCTCGGCACGGGTCTCGCCACGCGCGGCCTCGCGGGCCAACGCGAGCGCACTGGCCACCGAGAACGGCGACCAGCACGCGTTGGAGGACGGATCAGGTACGGCGACGCGGTGCGTGGTCAGAGCGAAGTCGGCCTGATCGGTCACGTACGGCTCCCTAATGGCGTGGATCTGGCAGTGACATCACTATCGGATCTTCCGGGATGGGCCGCTCCCCCGCTCCTCCCATCGGCCCGAGTGGTTTCGGGTGGCGAGGTTCGCGCACACCGGCCGAACCGTCGTCCCCCTCGTCATCCGCCGAAAAGCCCGCTTCGACAGCTTCCCGGCTCGGTCTCCGCCACGGCCACGGTCGGCCCGGCGGTCTGGACTCGTCCGCCATGCCTTCGAAGCTACGCCGATGCGCGGTGCCAGGCCACGGCCTGCGCGTCGGTGAGCAGCGCGACCTGGTCGATGACGACGCGAAGTCGTGCCGCATAAGAAGAAGCGGCCGCGAACACCGGGCGGAACGCGGGGTCGAGCAGCGCCGGGCGCTCCATCAACCGGGTGACGAGGTCCGTGACGAGCTCGCGCTGTCTGGCCTGCATGACCAGGCGGGCCGGGTCGCTCATCACGTACCGGACGGCCATCGCCTTGAGCAGAGCCACTTCCGCGGCGACCTGGCGTGGAATCTCCAGCGACGCGTTGTACCTCGTGAGCGCGCCGTCGCCGTGGACCTCGCGGGTCGCGGTCACGGCCGCACTCGCGAATCTGCCGACCAGTTCGCTGGTGAGGTTCTTCAACGCCACCTGCGCGCCGAGCGAACCGTCGTACTCGTGCTCGGTCCAGAAGCCGATCACGGGCAGCTCGAGCAGTTGCTCGGCGGTGGCTTCGAGCGCGGCCACGGACTCGTCGGAGAACGTCTTGGCGGCGAGCGACGCGATGGCGTGGCGTTCGTCGGCACGGGCCAGCGCGCCGAGGCTGATGCGGTGGGCCAGGACGCCGTCCTCGACGTCGTGCACCGAGTACGCCACGTCGTCGGACCAGTCCATCACCTGTGCCTCGATGCACCGCTCACGGTCCGGTGCGCCCGCACGCATCCACTCGAACACCTCGAGGTCGTCGTCGTACACGCCGAACTTCACGACGCCCGGCGTGCGCGTCCACGGGTACTTGGTCGACGCGTCGAGCACCGCACGCGTGAGGTTCAGGCCGTGCGCGGACTTGGGTTCTAGTCGGGCGAGGATGCGGAACGTCTGCGCGTTGCCCTCGAAACCACCGCACGGTCCGGCGAGCTCGTTGAGCGCCCTCTCGCCGTTGTGCCCGAACGGCGGGTGGCCGATGTCGTGCGCGAGGCCGGCGGTGTCGACGATGTCCGGGTCGCAGCCCAGTTCCTCACCGATGCCGCGGCCGATCTGCGCGACCTCCAGCGAGTGCGTGAGACGCGTGCGCGGGACACCGGTGACCTCGGAGCCCTCACCGGGCCCGACGACCTGGGTCTTGCCGGCGAGCCGCCGCAACGCCGCGGAGTGCAGCACGCGGGCGCGGTCGCGGGAGTACGGCGTGCGGGTGTCGGTGCGGGCGCCCGGCAGCGCGGCGCTCTTCGGTTCTTCGGCGAGCAGGCGCTCCGCGTCGTGGCCGGTGTATCCCATCAGCCGATTTTAGGGAGCTTGAGCTCGTCGAACACGCCGGCGTGCGCCTTCATCAGGCGGTAGTAGAGCAACGCTCCGGTCTCGCGCTTGATGTAGAACCACTGGGTCTCGCGGGTCTGCACGTTCGGGCCGACGCGCGTCGGTGACGTCCACGTGTGCAGACCGGCGTCCTCCGCCATCGTGCGAGCGCGCAGCGAGTGCCATGGGTCGCTGACGATCACAGCGGTCTTCAGGCCGCGTTCCTTGGCGACCGAGGCCACGGCCCGCAACGAGCCGAGCGTGTCCGCGCCCTCGCCGACCTGCAGCACGTGGTCCTCCGGGACCCCGCGCTTGATCAGCCACAGCTTGCCGACCTGGCCCTCGGTGAAGTTGTCGCCGGGCTGGCGGCCGCCGGTCGTCGCGATGTACCCGACGACGCCCTCCTTGTAGAGGCCGAGCGCGTGTTCGAGCCGGGCTTCGAGCACGTCGGAAGGGACGCCGTTGTACTGCGCGGCGCCGAGGACGATCGCCATGTCGGCCTTCGTCCAGTCGTCGACACGCGCGACCTGCCACACGCGAAACGCCGTCCCGCCCACCACCAGGATGCCCACGATGAGCGCGCCGAAGAGAAGGCGCAGCACGACGCGGCGGATCCTGGCCAGAGGTTTGAGGGGTGGGGTGCGCACCCCATGCATGCTTCCAGAACCGGGCGGGCCCTGTGCGACGGCCCTGTATGACGGCGCTGTATGACGGCGCTGTGCCCGGCCCCGCGTTGACGCCCCTGCGAGGATCATGGTCATGCCTGCTGAGCAGCCCACGATCCTCGCCACCTCGGGAGGCCTGCGCGCAGGCCACCGGACCTTCGTCGAATTCGGCAAGCTGATCCACTTCGCGCTCGACCTGTCCGGAGTCGAGGGGCGCGCGCCGCGGCTCTGCTACGTCGGCACCGCCGGGGGCGACCAGCGGCACATGAACGCGAACATCGTCGAGGCGGGCAGCGTCGCGGGCGTCGACGTCTCGGTCCTGAACCTGTTCACGATGCCGCCGACCGACGACGTGGAGAGCTTCGTGCTGTCCCACGACGTCGTGTGGGTGGGCGGCGGCTCGGTCGCGAACCTGCTCGCGGTGTGGGAGGTCCACGGCCTCGGCGCGATCTTCCGCAAGGCGTGGGAGGCGGGCGTGGTGCTCAGCGGCGTCTCGGCGGGCTCGATCTGCTGGCACGCGGGCGGCGCGACGGACTCGTTCGGCCCGGACCTCCGGATCGTCACGAACGGCCTCGGTTTCCTGCCCTACGGCAACGGCGTCCACTACGACTCCGAGGAGCAGCGCCGGCCCAAAATCCACGAGGCGGTGGCCGCGGGCGTGCTGCCGACGACCTACTGCACCGACGACGGCGTCGGCCTGCTGTACCGGGGCACCGAGCTCGTCGAAGCGGTGTCGGAACGTCCTGGTTCCGGCGCATATGTGGTGGTCAGGGAAGAGTCTTCAGCAACCGCTCAGGAGGAAAAGCTCGACACCAGGCTCCTGTGACACGGAACTTGGAGGGGTGCGCTCGGTACTGATCTTCCTTCTCGCGGCGGCCGTTTTCGTGATCCCGGACGCCTCTCCGTGCCACGCGCACGCCCGTTCGTCGGCCCAGTCGTTGGCTGATATATCGCGCGGTCCCGACATACTGGATACCGATGGCGGTACACCGGATACAGGATCCAGCACATCGGATACGGCCTCCGATGGCGATGGCGATATATCGCATACCAGTCCTGATATATCGGATACGGCCAGCTCGTCGCCAATATCCAATATATCGGCGACTGATATGTTGGATATCGCCGCAGCGGGCGGCAAGTCCGACGTCGGCGTCACCGTCATGGACCTCAAGACAGGCCAGACGATCTCCCAGGACGGCGACAAGCAGTTCTACTCGGCGTCGCTGTCGAAGCTGATCCTGGCCGTCGACGCGTTGCAACAGCCGCTCTCGGCCGACGACGAAGACCTCATCCACCGTGCGTTGAGCGCGAGCGACGACGAGGCCATGGACGTGCTGTGGGAGAGGTTCGACGGCATGGACGCCATCGGCCGAGTAGCCGCTGAAGCAGGTCTCACCGGCACCCACGCCCCGGATGACCCGTCGCAGTGGGGCGAGGTCGTCATCACCGCGAACGACATGGTGCGGCTCTACCACTACATCCTCGGCTCGCCGGTCCGCGACACCATCGTCGGCGCGCTGTCGTCCGCGACGGCCACCGCGGCCGACGGCTTCGACCAGGAGTTCGGCCTGCTCGGCGTCACCGGCGCCTACGCCAAGCAGGGCTGGATGTTCTACCTGCCCAGCGACGTCTACCTGCACAGCGCGGGCGTCCTCGACGACCGCTACGCCGTCGCCGTCCTCACGACGAGCCCGACCGGCAGCTGGACCACCGCCCGCACGGCGGTCAACGCGGTCTCCAAGGCTCTGCTGGTGAAGCTCGGCGTCAACGGCTAGCGCGCCAGCCGTTCCCGCCACTGCCGGTCCAACTCGCCGATGAACTCCCGCAGCACGAGGAGCGCGATCACCAGAAGCACGACCGCCGCGAAGGCCAGCCCGGCCAACAGCATCCCCGCAGCACCGCCCAGAGAGACGAACTTGGCCACCGCGTACGAGCAGGCGCCGAGAACGCCGAAGTACGCGCCGATGTTGTACCGGCGCGCCGAGTAGACGTCCCGCACCCGCACGAGCCGAGTCCCGAGCAGCACCGGCATGAGCGTCACCGGCAGACCGAACACCGGGAGCACCTCCTTGTACCCGGACGTCGTGAACACCACCGCCACCACGCAGACCGACAACGCGATGCCCACCGCGACGAGCACGGTGCCGAGCACCCTGATCCGTTGCGCCTGCGCGCCGGCGTCGGAGTCCGGCACGATCGGACCGGAAGCGGCGACGACGGCCAGGTGCACGGCGCGGGTTGCCCGCGACGTGAGCACCAGTGCCACGGCCACCGGCGCCACGAGCGCCAGCACCACACCTACCGTGGACAACCCCCAGGGCTCGATGCCGAAGACGGACAAGTAGAGCGGGAAGAACAGCGTCAGCCCGACCCCTTCGAGCACGACGAACACGTGCCGCAGCCGGGCCGCCGACTCCGCGTCGGTGATCCGCGTGGCCACCACGCCGCCTGCCACCGGGCACAGGCAGATCAGCCCGCTGGTCACCGCCGCGGCCACCAGCGCCGGCCAGGTCCTCACCTCCGCCAGCGCCGCGACGACCACGACCCAGGCCACGAGCCCCACACCTGCCGCGGCCGACTTCAGGCCGCGGCTTCTGATCTGCTCCCCCGTCACGCCTTCTACACGCCGGAGCGACCCAAGATGTTGCCTTCGATCAGGAACGGGATCCCGGCGGCCGGCGCCGTCAGAACGGCAGGTCCGGGGAACCGACGCCCCACGACTTGACGCTCTGCTCCACCTGGACTGCGGCGAGCAAGGCCATCGCCGCCGACGCCAGCACCGCCGCGGTGAAGGCGACCGAGCTCAGGCTGGTCAGCAGACCGCGCACCTCGGGATACTCCGTGTACAGCGTGTGCAGGGAGGTGGTGCTCGCGGCAACGGAGACGACCACCCCCACCCGCAGCGGCATGGTCTTGGTGAGCGCCTCGGTCACCGTCGTCATGACCAGGCCCGTACCGGCGGCGCCGAACACCGCCAGGACGCCGACCGCCGCGATGCCGGGGCGAACGGTGCTGTACAGCGGCAAGGTCATCGCCGCGACGAACGCGGTGAGCGCCAGCCCCGGCGTGGCCGCGACGAGCACGACGCCGAGTTGCCTGATCTCCTGCGGGCTCTTGTTCGTTCCCCATGCGCGCATGAGGACATCACGCTTCAACGCGGTGATCTGTTGCCTTCCGGCGGAAAAGCTTCGGGCCCGGTGGCAGACACCACCGGGCCCGGAGAACTGCTTCTCAGCAGCCGACCAGGCGAGCGGCCAGGTACGACTCGAGCTGGTCCATCGCCACCCGCTCCTGCGACATCGTGTCCCGCTCCCGCACCGTCACCGCGAGGTCGGTCAGCGTGTCGAAGTCGACCGTCACGCAGAACGGCGTGCCGATCTCGTCCTGACGGCGGTAGCGGCGCCCGATCGCACCGGCGTCGTCGAAGTCGACGTTCCAGTTGCGGCGCAGCGCGGTCGCCAGGTCGCGGGCCTTCGGCGAGAGGTCGGCGTTGCGCGACAACGGCAGCACGGCGACCTTCACCGGCGCGAGACGGCGGTCGAGCTTCAGGACCACCCGCTTGTCCACGCCGCCCTTGGCATTCGGCGCCTCGTCCTCGGTGAACGCCTCCAGCAGGAACGCCATCATCGGACGACCCACGCCGGCGGCTGGCTCGATCACGAACGGCTTGTAGCGCGAGTTCGTGGCCTGGTCGAAGTACGACAGGTCGACGCCCGACTGGTTCGAGTGCGTCGTGAGGTCGAAGTCGGTGCGGTTCGCGATGCCCTCGAGCTCGCCCCACTCCTGGCCGCCGAACTGGAAGCGGTACTCGATGTCGACGGTGCGCTTCGAGTAGTGGGAGAGCTTCTCCTTCGGGTGCTCGTAGTGCCGGAGGTTCTCCTTCGACACACCGAGGTCCGTGTACCAGCGGGTGCGCTCGTCGATCCAGTACTGGTGCCACTCTTCGTCCGTGCCCGGCTCGACGAAGAACTCCATCTCCATCTGCTCGAACTCGCGGGTGCGGAAGATGAAGTTGCCCGGCGTGATCTCGTTGCGGAACGACTTGCCGATCTGGCCGATGCCGAACGGCGGCTTCTTGCGGGAGGTCGTCTGCACGTTCAGGAAGTTCGTGAAGATGCCCTGCGCGGTCTCGGGGCGCAGGTAGTGCAGGCCCTCCTCGGTCTCGACCGGACCGAGGTGCGTCTTGAGCAGGCCGTTGAACATCTTCGGCTCGGTGTACTGGCCGCGCACACCGCAGTTGGGGCACGGCACGTCCGACACGTCGCCCTCGGCGACCTCCTTGCCGGTGCGCTCGGCGTACTCCTCGGACAGCGTGTCCGCGCGGAACCGCTTGTGGCACGACTCGCACTCGACCAGCGGGTCGACGAACGCCTCGACGTGACCGGAGGCGACCCACACGTCACGGGGCAGGATGACCGACGAGTCCAGGCCCACGACGTCCTCGCGGCCGCGGACCATGAAGTTCCACCACTGGCGCTTGATGTTGTCCTTGAGCTCGACGCCCAGGGGTCCGTAGTCCCACGCCGAGCGGGTACCGCCGTAGATCTCCCCGCACGGGTAGACGAACCCTCTGCGCTTGCAGAGGCTGACAACGGTCTCGATGCGATCGGCGGCCAACGGGAACTCCATCGGGGGAATGAGAATCGGGGCCTCAAGCCTAGCCCGTCACGTCACGCCCCGAACGGGCGACCGGAGCCTTACGCTGCAGGAATGGAAGACCGGCTGCGTGAGCTGTGGGACTTCGCCGACCTGGACGGCACCGAGGCGAGGTTCCGCGCGTCACTCGACAACCAGGAGACCGACGACCAGCGCGCGGAGGTGCTGACCCAGCTCGCCCGGATCGAGGGCCTGCGGGACGACTTCGCCGCTGGTCATGCCCTCGTCGACGAGGCCGACGTGCTGGCGGACGCCGACGGCACGGGCCGGGTGCGCGGCCTGCTCGAACGCGGCAGGCTCTTCCGCTCCGGTGGCGAGCCGGAGAAGGCCCAGCCGCTGTTCGTGGCGTCGTTCGTGCTCGCGAAGAAGCGCGGTGACCTGTGGCTCGCCGCCGACGCCGCGCACATGGTCGCGCTGGTCGACGACCCGGAGAAGTGGACGCAGGTCGGCCTCGACCTCATCGCGGAGCACCCGGAACTGGAGCACTGGCTCGGGCCGCTCTACAACAACCTCGGCTGGCACCACTTCGAGAACGAGCGGTTCGACGAGGCACTCGCGGCGTTCGAGCAGACGCCCGCTCCCTACGCGGCCTACGGCAAGGCCAAGACGCTCGCCCTTCTCGGACGTCCCGAGGAAGCCGCGCAGGCCGCGCGGCAGGCACTCGAGCTGCTGCCGGAAGGCTCCGACGAGGAGTTCCTCGCCGAGATGCACAAGATCGCTAGCGAGGCTTAGCCGGACCGCCGGCCTCGCCGAGCCGCACCGTGAAGGCGTCCTCGGCGAGCAGGCTCGTGTGCCTCTCGACGGCGCCGTCCGCGCTGGTCAGCGCCGGCTCGTACATCGCGGGCTCGTCGGTCAGCGCCTCGGACAGCAACGGGATCACGTGTTCGCGCACGGGGAACGGCGACATCGCGCGCCGATAAGCCACCACGGACTCGAACTCGACCGTCAGCACCCACCGGTCGTCCTCGTCGGTGGACCGCGCCAGCGTGCCTTTGTGACACCCCGGCTGTGCCGTCAGGAGCTTCAAAGCCTGTTCGACGCGCGAGGTAAACGTCTCAGGGTCGGATACGCGAAAACGGCACACGAGCAGCACGGTGCAAGGATGACACGGTGACCTCCAAGCGCCCTCTGCTGCCCGGCGACGGCCCACTAGCGCGCGTACGCCCCGTGGTGGCGTTCCTGCTCGTGCTCGGGCTGTTCATCACCGGCGTCCTCGTCGGCGGCACGCTGGGTGCGGCGCTGTTAGGGGTGCTGATCATCGGCGCCGGAGTGCTGCTGGCGGCCACCTGGAGGGTTCTTTCCCCAGCTCAACGCACATTGCGCGTGGTGGTCCTGCTGGTACTGGTCGTCATCACCGTAGAATTGGTTGTGAAAATCCCTACCAGGTGAGGTGCGCCGCCATGACGGTCCAGCTGCACGGCGAGCACTCCCCCGAACGCCACGCCCCCGCACCCGCGCCACCTCGCGCCGCCCACACCCTGGCCGAGGCCGGCGACCTGCTGCGCGCACTGGCGGCCCCGGTCCGCATCGCCATCGTCCTGCAGCTGCGCGAGCACGACCGCTGCGTGCACGAGCTGGTCGAGGCACTGGGAGTCGCCCAGCCGCTGATCAGCCAGCACCTGCGAGTGCTCAAGTCGGCAGGCGTGGTGCACGGCGAACGACACGGCCGCGAGGTCGTGTACCGACTGGTGGACGAACACCTGGCGCACATCGTGGTGGACGCTGTGACGCACGTCGAGGAGAAGTTGTGACCGGACTGAGGTCCACGAAGCAGCGCACGGCCGTCTCGAACCTGCTCGACCAGCTCGACGACTTCCGCAGCGCCCAGGAACTGCACGAGGAACTGCGCCGCCGCGGCGAGGGCATCGGCCTGACCACGGTCTACCGCACCCTGCAGTCCCTGGCCGACGCGGGCCAGGTAGACGTCCTGCGCACCGACTCGGGCGAAGCCATCTACCGCCGTTGCTCGGCCCACCACCACCATCACCTCGTGTGCCGCCACTGCGGCCGCACGGTGGAGGTGGAGGGCCCGGCCGTCGAGAAGTGGGCCGATCGCGTGGCAGCCGAGAACGGCT
The DNA here is from genome assembly GCF_040629405.1 of Lentzea sp. NPDC005914. NCBI lineage: Bacteria > Bacillati > Actinomycetota > Actinomycetes > Pseudonocardiales > Pseudonocardiaceae > Lentzea > Lentzea sp. NPDC005914. The sequence goes on from NZ_JBEXVQ010000027.1 coordinate 79,987, forward strand.
TCTCCGAGGTCTCGCACACCGTCGAGATCTTCGGCACCTGCGCGGAGTGCACGGCCAAGCTCAAGCAGGCTTAGGCTCAGCCACCACCAAATCCGATATATCAGCGCCCGTCGCTGCCGCCTACCTGCGCTTTAGCAATGAGTCTTTGGACATCGCCCGCAAAAGACTCGTTGCAAAGGCACGGCAAGCAGGCGGTCCGGCAGCTGATATATCGGATATCAGGTGGGGCTCAGGACTCGTAGGGCTCGACCGGCTCGGCCACCGACGTCGACGACTCGACCGTGAAGCTCGGCACCCACGAGTTCTTCTCGTTCGCCGACTTCGGCACGACCTTGCCGCTGACCTCGACCCACTGCTCGTCGGGCAGCGACGGCACGTCGCCGGTCAGCCGCACCTTCAACGGCCGCGCGTCCGCCGCACAGCAGGAGATCGCGAGCCGCGCGACGAAGGTGTTGCCGTCCGCGCGCGTCAGGAACCCGGTCAGCTTGACCCTGCGGCCGTCCAGCGTTCCGGACTCGTCCCACGCCGTGCGCGTCACGAACTCCGTCATGGAGAGCGGGATGACGTCACCGGACGGCAGGTTGCCCAGCAGGTTGCGGGACCGCTGTGTCTGGTTCGTGTCGGCGGACGAGCTCACGACGTCGCCGCCCAGCGCCGGCGGCGAGATCAGGAACACCGCCAGCACCGGCAGCAGCATCAGCCAGGTCGAGCGCGACGAGTGCGAGTGGCTGTGGTCGTGGCCGGAATCGGAATCGGAACCGGCTTCGGAGACGGCCTGGCCGCGCCGGATGTCGCGGATGATCGCGAACAGCGCCAGCACGATCATGATGGTCCCGGCCGCGATCAGCAGCGGCAGCAGGCCCTTCTGCACGTAGCGCAGGTACAGCCCGGAGAAGCTGATCTTCAGCAGCGCGCCGCCGAGCAGGACCAGCAGGATGTTCTGGGTTTCCCGCCTCACAGCAGCACCACTCCCGTCACAACCCCGCACAAGATCGCCACCACGAAGGTAGCGGGCGCGAAGCGGAATGCGAACGCGCGACCGAAAGCACCCGCCTGCAACGCGATCAGCTTCACGTCGACCGCGGGTCCGACCACCAGGAACACCAGGCGCGGCAACAAGGGCAGCGCCGAGAACGCGACAGCCACGAAAGCGTCCGCCTCCGAGCACAGCGCCAGGATCACGGCCAGGAACGCCATGACGATCACGCCCAGCACGACCTGCCCGCCCAGGGTCTGCATCCACGCGACCGGCACGAACGTCTTGAACGTCGCGGCGAACAGCCCGCCCAGCACCAGGAACCCGCCGGCGTCCACGAGGTCGTGGCGCGCGCTCTCGGCAAAGACAGTCCACTTCGAAGAACCGTCGTGGTCCCCGAGACGCGCCAGCGCGCGTTCGGCGATCCACTCCATCTTGCCGAACCGGACCCACAGCCAGCCCATGACCATCGCGGTCAGCAACGAGCCGACGAACCGCGCGACGACCATGATCGGGGTGTCGTTGAACGCCACCGCCGTCGCCACCAGCACGATCGGGTTCACCGCAGGAGCGGCCAGCAGGAACGTCAACGCCACCGCGGGCGCGACGCCCTGCTGCATCAGCCGGCGCGCGACAGGCACTGAAGCGCACTCACATCCCGGCAAAGCAACGCCCGCGACACCGGCCACGGGCACGGCCAGCGCGGTGCGAGTGGGCAGCAACCGGCGCAGCGCCGAAGCCGGCACGAACGCCGCGATCGCACCGGAGATCAGCACGCCCAGGACCAGGAACGGCATGGCCTGCACGCAGATCGCCACGAACACGGTCGACGCGGTGCGCAGCTTCGGCACGTCCAGCAGGTCGACGAGCTTCGACTGGAAGAGCAGTGCGAGAACGAGGATCCCGCACAGCACCTCCAGCGACGTGATCTTCAGCCGAGGCGGGCCGGAGCGCCGCTTCGACGAGCGGATCTCGCCGGTGATCGTCATTCCGAATCCGCGTCCAGATCGAGCAGACGGCGGTAGGTCCGGGCCATGCCCTCGCGGATCTCCTCCGGCGAGGGCGGCTCGGCGAACTCGGCCTCTTCTTCCTCGAGGTCGTCGTCGAAGTCGACGGGCGTGCCATTGACCGTCTCCTCGGCCTCTTCTTCCTCTTCGAGGGCGGCCTCACGCAGCTCGTCGATCGTCGCGGAGACGTCCTCGGCGGACAGAGCGGGCAGCATCGGCTTCACGATCGCCAGCACGCCACCCTCGGCGTCGTCCAGCGCCACGGCCTCGGCCAGCGCCACGGCGTGGTCACGCTCGTACGGACCGCAGATGAACGAGTCCCAGTCGTCGCCGCCCGACGGCTCGAACGTGACGGTCCACGGGAACTCGTTGACGTCCGAGTCCTCTTCCGGCTCGTAAATGATCACGCCACCCATCGAAGGGTCCTTTCTCAAGAAAAGCGGGAGAGGAGCTCGCCGCGCACCTGCGACGCGGTCGAGACGACCAGCATGAGCAGCGTGCTCAGCGGTTCCGGCTTGAGACCGTCCGCCGGGAACGCGTAGCGCAGCATCACGTCGGTGCCACGTTCGGACGCGATCACGCCTAACGTCCCGAACAGGCCCTGACCAGCGCGTTCGGCCACCCAGACGGCGACGTCGCCGACCAGGTCCCACGCTACGACGACCGTCAACGAGAGCACCGTCAGGCCCTCGGCCAGTTCCATGCCCTGCACCGCGCACGGCACGTCGCCGTGGCGGAAGCTCAACGCGCCGTCGTCGTCCACGGAGACGTCGTGGAACAGCTCCAGCGCCTTGCGCGCGGCCTCGAGAGCCTCACCGCTCGCGTTCACGACACCTCCGAATCGGGCTTGTCGATCGCACCACCGAAGCGGCGGTCGCGCTCGGCGAACTTCTCTACGGCGCGCCAGAGGTCGGTGCGGTCGAAGTCGGGCCACAGGATGTCCTGGAACACCAGCTCGGCGTACGCGGACTGCCAGAGCATGAAGTTCGACGTGCGCTGCTCGCCCGACGGCCGGATGAACAGGTCCACGTCCGGCATCTCGGGCTGGTAGAGGTAGCGCGCGATGGTCTTCTCGTCGACCTTGTCCGGGTTGAGCTGCCCGGCGGCGGCGAGACGGGCGATCTCGCGGGCCGCGTCACCGATCTCCGCGCGGCCGCCGTAGTTGATGCACATCGCGAGGTTGAGCTTGTCGTTGTCGCGGGTGCGTTCCTCCGCGACCTCGAGTTCCTTGATGACGCTGCGCCACAACTTCGGCCGGCGGCCTGCCCAGCGCACGCGGACGCCCAGCTCGTCGAGCTCGTCGGTGCGGTGGTGGATGACGTCGCGCGAGAAGCCCATGAGAAACCGGACCTCTTCGGGGCTGCGGCGCCAGTTCTCCGTGGAGAAGGCGTACAGCGACAGCCACTTCACGCCCATCTCGATGGCGCCCTTGGCGACCTCGACGACGACCTGCTCGCCCCGCTTGTGGCCCTCGACCCGCGACAGCCCGCGCTGGTTCGCCCAGCGGCCGTTGCCGTCCATCACGATCGCGATGTGCTTCGGCACGAACTCGACGGGAATGGCCGGGGGAACGGCGCCGGACGGGTGCGGCTCCGGCGGGCGCGGGACGCGCTTCTCACGCTCGGAGCGGCGACGACGCAGCATGGGGCTCGGCATCCTTTCGAGCGGCGGTCGGGTGGCCGCCACATTAGCCGTCGTCGGACTTGGCCTTGCGTTCGACCAGAGGCAACGACCGGAGCTGTCTTTCGAGGTGCCACTGCAGATGCGCCGCGACCAGCCCACTCGCGTCCCGGCGGGCGATGTGCGGAATCTCGTCGACCGCGCCCCACTGCCCGTGCAGCAGCGCCGACAGCAGCGCCAAAGTGTCCTGCGAGGGCGACGCGGACCCCGGCGGGCGGCAGTTCGGGCAGCACGAGCCACCGGCCTGCACGCTGAACGCCCGGTGCGGACCTGGATCGCCGCACTTCGCGCACTCGTTGACCGCGGGCGCCCATCCGGCGAACGCCATCGCACGCATCAGGAACGCGTCCAGCAGCAGCGACGGGTCACGTTCCGCGGCCGACAACGCCCTGAGAGCACCCGTGACGAGCAGATAGAGCCGCACGACCGGTTCGCCCTCTTCAGCGGTGAGCCGGTCCGCAGTCTCGAGGATCGCGCATGCGGCCGTGTAGCGCTGGTAGTCGTTGACGATCCCCACGCCGAACGCGTCGAGCGTCTGCACCTGCGTGATGATGTCGAGCGACCGGCCGGGGTGGAACTGCACGTCGACGTGGCAGAACGGCTCCAGCCGCGCGCCGAACTTCGACGACGTCCGGCGCACGCCCTTCGCCACGGCGCGGAGTTTCCCGTGCCGCTGCGTCAGGAACGTGATGATCCGGTCCGCTTCACCGAGCTTCTGCACGCGAAGCACGATCCCGGTGTCGCGGTACAGGTTGGCCATCAGAAGCCCAGGCGGCGCAACTGCTTCGGGTCCCGCTGCCAGTCCTTGGCGATCTTGATGTGCAGGTCCAGGTACACGCGGCTGCCCAGCAGCGCCTCGATCTGCTTGCGCGCCGCCATGCCGACCTGCTTGAGCCGCTCGCCCCGGTGACCCAGGATGATCGCCTTCTGCGACGGCCGTTCCACGAACACGAACGCGTGAATGTCGATCAGGTCGTCACGGCCCTCGCGCGCCTGCATCTCCTCGACGACCACGGCGATGGAGTGCGGCAGCTCGTCACGCACGCCTTCCAGCGCGGCCTCGCGGATGAGCTCGGCGACCAGCGTCTGCTCGGGCTCGTCGGTCAGGTCGCCGTCCGGGAACAGCTGCGGACCCTCGGGCAGCTTCTTCAGCAGCAGGTCGCTCAGCTTGTCGACCTGGAAGCCGTCGACCGCGGACACCGGGATGATCTCGGCGAACTCCATGACCTTCTGCAACGCGAGCAGCTGCTCCATCACCTGCTGCTGCGAGACCAGGTCGGTCTTGGTGACGATGCCGACCACCGGCGTGCGCTTGGCGACCTTCTCGAGCTCGGCGGCGATGAACTTGTCACCGGGGCCGACCTTCTGGTCCGCGGGCACGCAGAAGCCGACGACGTCGACCTCGGACCACGTCTCGCGCACCAGGTCGTTGAGCCGCTGGCCGAGCAACGTGCGCGGCCGGTGCAGACCGGGCGTGTCCACCAGCACGAGCTGGCCGTCCTCGCGGTGCACGATGCCGCGGATCGTGTGGCGGGTGGTCTGCGGCTTGCTGGACGTGATGGCGACCTTCGTGCCCACCAGCGCGTTCGTCAGCGTCGACTTCCCTGCGTTCGGGCGGCCGACGAAGCACGCGAACCCGGAGCGGTAACCATCCATCTCACCATTGTCCCCGCGCCCCGCTACGGACTTTCGCGGGGCCTTCCGGCACTGGTCCGCGCGGGTGAACGAGCGGACGCTGGCGCCCGCGTCCCCCGCGGTCCGCTCGTATTCCGCGCACTAGGAGATGCGACATGTCGAGAGAAGACCTCGAGCGCCTGAACGACGAAGGTATCGGCGCGTGGGATCGCCACGACCCCGACGGTTTCGTCAGCCTGCTGGCCGACGACTTCGTCTGGATCGACGACACGACCCCGGAACCGATGCGCACGCGGGACGCGGCCCGCGCCTACACGCAGGCCTGGTTCACCGCGTTCCCGGACATGCACATCCGCACGACCAGCATGGTCATCGAGAACGACCAGGTCGCCTGCGAGCTGGAGTTCACCGGCACCAACACCGGCACGCTCGCCATGGGCGGAATGGAGATCCCGCCGACCGGCAAGCCGATCACCAGCCGCGGGACCTACTTCCTCAAGGCCGAGGACGGCAAGATCAAGGAGTTCCACACCCACCCGGACGCGGCGGGGATGATGATGCAGCTCGGGCTGATGCCCGCCTAGACCCGCGCGCGCAGCTCGCCGGAAGCGTCCGCGAGGAAGACCGGTCCGGAGGCCGTGAGATCGCGCACGGCCGCCAGCGACTCGGTGTCCACCGCGGACGCCTCGGTGACGACGACGGCGGCCTCCAGGCCCTCCGCACCGCTCGACACGGCGGCGGCGACCGCGGCCTGCAGCGCCGTGAGCTGCAATGACGGCAACGCGACGGTGGAGGCGTTGTACGTGCGGCCGTCGAGGTCGCGCACGGCCGCACCCTCCGCCGCACCGTTGCGGGCACGGACGGACCGCGCGAGCGTCACGAGCTTGGCGTCCTCGGGGTCGAGGTCAGTCATGGTTTTCGCTCTCCTTGTTCACGGGGCGCACGAGCACAGTGGTGACGCGGATGCGGCCGCGTTCGTCCTTGCCGCCCTCCGCCCGCATGCGCAGGCCCGCGATCTCGGCCTCCGTGCCGGGCAGGGGCACGCGCCCGAGCCGTTGCGCGAGCAGGCCGCCGACGGTCTCGACCTCGTGGTCGTCCAGCTCGGTGCCGAACAACGCGTCCAGGTCGTCGACCGGCAGGCGCGCGCTGACCCGCACGGCACCGTCGTCGAGGTGCTCGACCGGCGGGCGGTCGTCGGTGTCGGACTCGTCGGTGATCTCGCCGACGATCTCCTCGAGGATGTCCTCGATGGTCAGCAGGCCCGCGGTGCCGCCGTACTCGTCGACCACGATCGCCATGTGCCGGCGGGACACCTGCATCTCGCGCAGCAGGTCCGCGATCGGCTTCGAGTCCGGGATGAAGCTCATCGGGCGCATCAGCTCGGAGACGCTCTTCGGGTCCTCGTCCTCGGCGAGCGTGGCCCGCATGAGGTCCTTGAGGTTCACCACGCCGAGCACGTCGTCGACGCTCTCCCCGATCACCGGGACGCGGGTGTAGCCGGTGCGCAACGACAGGGCGAGCGCCTGCCGCAGCGACTTCGACTGCTCGATCCACACGATCTCGGTGCGCGGCACCATGACCTCGCGGGCGATGGTGTCACCCAGCTCGAACACCGAGTGGATCATCTCGCGCTCGCCCTCGTCGACGACGCCGCGTTCCTGCGCCATGTCGACGAGCTCGCGCAACTCCACCTCGGAGCTGAACGGGCCCTCGCGGAAGCCCTTGCCGGGCGTGATCGCGTTACCGATGAGGATCAGGAGCTTCGACAGCGGCCCCAGGACCCGGCCGAGCTGACGGACCGTGCCCGCGGCGGCCAGGCTCACGCCGTACGGGTGCTGACGGCCGATGGTGCGCGGTCCGACGCCGACGAGCACGTACGACACGACGAGCATGCTCAGGCACGAGTACAGGACGGCGAGCCAGTTGCTGTCCTCGTACTGCAGGAACACCGTCGTGACCAGCACCGCCGCCAGCATCTCGCAGAACAGGCGCAGCAGCAGCAACAGGTTGACGTGCCGCGGACGGTCGTTGAGCACCTGCAGCAGCTGGCCGGTGCCCCAGCGCCCCTGTCGTTGCAGCGCCTCGACCCGTGCGCGTGACACGGTGCCGAGGGCGGCGTCCACACACGCGAAGACACCTGCGGCGAGCACGAGCAAGACGGCCAGCACTATGACGCCGGCTGGGTTGCCGCTCATTCGCGTCAGTCTTCTTCGGGATGCTGCGGTGACTGTTCCTGGGGCTTCTGCTCGTCCAGGCCGACGGCGCCCAGCACCTTGTCGTCCGTGCTGCGCTGGTGCGCGGCCCGTTCCGCGTCGTCCCGCGCGGTGCGGAAGTCCCCGAGGATCCGGTTCTGCAGCGTGAACATCTCGCGTTCCTCGGCCGGCTCGGCGTGGTCGTAGCCGAGCAGGTGCAGCACGCCGTGCACGGTCAGCAGGTGCAGCTCGTCCAGCAGGCCGTGGCCCGCCTTCTTGGCCTGGTCCTTGGCGAACGCCGGGCACAGCACGATGTCCCCGAGCAGCGCGGGCCCGAGCCCCGCCGCGTCGGGCCGACGTGCGGAGTCCAGCTCGTCCATGGGGAAGGCCATGACGTCCGTGGGACCGGGCAGGTCCATCCAGCGCTCGTGCAGGTCGGCCATGACGTCCAGCTCGACGAGCAGGACGGACAGCTCGGCCAGCGGGCTCACGCCCATGCGGTCCAGCGCGAAGCGGGCGGCGGAGACGATGGAACCCTCGTCGACTCCGACACCCGACTCGTTGGCGATCTCGATGCTCACGGCGCCTATCGTCCCCGGCGCTGGTTCCCCCGGCGTGCACCGGGTCCGTGGTGTTGCCCGTTCTGGTCGACGAGGTCCTGCTGGACCTGCCACTTGTCGTACGCGTCGACGATGTCGCCCACCAGGCGGTGGCGCACCACGTCCTGGCTGGTCAGCACGGAGAAGTGCACGTCGTCGACACCTTCGAGGATGTCCTTGACGACCCGCAGACCGCTGCGCTGGCCACCGGGGAGGTCGACCTGCGTGATGTCACCGGTCACGACGATCTTCGAGCCGAACCCGAGCCGCGTGAGGAACATCTTCATCTGCTCGGGCGTCGTGTTCTGCGCCTCGTCGAGGATGATGAACGCGTCGTTCAGGCTCCGGCCGCGCATGTACGCCAGCGGCGCGACCTCGATCGTGCCCGCCTGCGTGAGCCGCGGGATCGACTCCGGGTCGACCATGTCGTGCAGCGCGTCGTAGAGCGGGCGCAGGTACGGGTCGATCTTCTCGTACAGCGTGCCCGGCAGGTAGCCGAGCCGCTCGCCCGCCTCGACGGCCGGGCGGGTGAGGATGATCCGGTTGACCTGCTTGGCCTGCAGCGCCTGCACGGCCTTGGCCATGGCGAGGTAGGTCTTGCCGGTGCCGGCGGGGCCGATGCCGAACACGATGGTGTTCTTGTCGATCGCGTCGACGTAGTGCTTCTGGTTCAGCGTCTTCGGCCGGATCGTGCGGCCGCGGCGGCTGATGATGTCCAGGCTCAGCACCTCGGCCGGCGACTCCTCGGCGTTCGCGCTGAGCATCGCGACGGTGCGGCGCACGGTGTTCGTGTCGACCGCCTGCCCGCGGCTGGCGAGGGTGACGAGCTCGGAGAAGACCCGTTCCGCGAAGGCCACGTCGGCGGGGTCGCCGGACAGCGTGATCTCGTTCCCCCGGACGTGCACGTCGGCGTCGAGCAGTTCCTCGGCGAGCCGCAGGTTCTCGTCTCGCGACCCCAGCAGGCTGAGCACCGCGCCGTCGGGCACGGCAAACCGGGACTGACCTTCCTTGGTGCTCTGCTGTGTTTCGTCGGCCACGTGGCCCCGGCCTGCTTCCTGTCGCTCGGATCTGGTGGCGTAGATGCTAGTCCGGCCGAAAATGGGTGGCTACCGGATTGCTCACGGTGTGTGCTCACCGACTGTGGAGATCCGCAGGCTCGGCGTCGACGACGTACCCGAGTGCATGAAGCTCATCACGGACCGGGGTTGGACGTGGCCGGCGCAGCAGTGGGAGCTGCTGCTCACGCTGGGTCCGGGCCTCGGCGCCTTCGAGTCCGGTGCCAGGGGCGGGGCGATCTTGGGCACGGCGTTGGCGACCCCGTACCCCGAGGCGCAGTCGATCAGCGGCGTGCTGGTCGGCACCTGGGCCGAACGCCGTGGCGTCGGCACCGCGCTGATGGTCAATATATTGGATATCAGTGAGACTGGCGTATCCGTGCTGTATGCGACTTCCATGGGCGAACCGTTGTACACAAAACTCGGCTTTCACCCGGTCGGGGTGACGACTGAATACCACGGCGTCTTCACCGGCAAGGCCGCCGGAGTGTCCCGGCCGGCCGCGATATCCGACATACCGGCTTTGGCGGCACTCGACCGCGAGGTCAGCGGGTACACACGCGACAAGTTCTGGGACTTCGCGCCGTCGCGCTACTCGTTGCGCACAGCGGAGTTCGAGGGCGGCCTCGGCCTGATCGGCTCGCGTCAGCTCGCGAACGGCCCCGCGGTCGGCCCGATCATCGCGCCCACGGCGGCCGACGCCTGCGCGCTGATCTCCGATGTCGTGGCGGGCGGGGACCTGTTCCGCGTCGACACCGACGACGCCGACGTCGCGGACTTCCTGCTGGCAAACGGGTTCGAGGCGCGCAACGGCTGCGCACTGATGGTGCACGGCGCGACGACGTTGCCGGGCGACCGGGCGCGCTACTTCGCGCCCGCGTCACTCGCATTGGGATGACCTGGGGGATTTGTGGAGCTGCGACGACTGACGTTCGACGACCTCACCGCGTGCTCCGACCTGGCCGAGAGCCGGTCGTGGCCGCGCGAGGAGAAGAAGTGGGAGTTCCTGCTCGAGCACGGTGAAGGCTGGGGCCTGTTCGACGAGGAAGGCCTCGTCGGCACGACGATCGTGACGCGCTACCCGGAACTGTCGTCGATCAGCATGGTGCTCGTCGCCGAACGCGCCGCTCGCCAGGGCCACGCGCGGCGGCTGGTATCCCATGTACTGGATACGGGTGTCTCGACGTTGTTCGCGACGGAGATGGGCCGTCCGTTGTACGAACAGCTGGGTTTCCGCGCCGTCGGCTTCACCGACATCCACACGGGCACCTTCACCGGACCGGCATCCGATATATCGCATATCGCGACGGCCGCCGATCTCGACGATGTCGTCGCGCTCGACACCAAGGTCACCGGCATCACGCGGCCGTACCTGTGGGAGTCGTTGCTCGCGATGGGAACCATCCGGATCTCGGAGCACGGCGTCGCGGGCACGTGGCAGGTCCGCGACGCGCGGATGCTCATCGGCCCGATCATCGCGGACTCCCCCGCCGCCACCTGCGCGCTCATCGCCGACTGCGCGGCCGGCGTCCCCAGCGTGCGCGTCGACGTCCACGACCCGGAGGTGATCGCGTTCGTGCGCGACCACGGCCTGGAGTCGTGGGGCACGCCCACCTGGATGGTGCGAGGCGCCGACAAGCTGCCCGGTGACCGCGCCCGCTACCGCGCTCCGCTGCTGCAAGCGCTCGGCTAGAGGCGTGGCCCGAACGCGCTATTAGAGACGGGTGCCGCCCAGCACGTGCAGGTGGGCGTGGAAGACCTCCTGCCCGCTGTCCGGCCCGGTGTTGAACACCAGCCGGTACCCCGACTCGGCGACACCTTCGGCCTCGGCGACCTCTTTGGCGGCGGCGAAGAGGTCGCCGAGCTGCTCGCCGGTCAGGTCGACGGCGTTCGGCACGTGCTCGCGCGGAATGAGGAGCACGTGCACCGGCGCCTTGGGGTTGATGTCGCGGAACGCCAGCGTCGTCTTGGTCTCGTGCACGACCGTCGCGGGAATCTCACCGTCGACGATCCGGCAGAACAAACAGGACATGCCCCAGACGCTAGGCGAAGAAGCGGTCCAGCTGCTCGTCGACGGCCTCGATCATGTCGTCGGCCGTCAGCTCGTCCGGCCCGAGCCCGTGGTGGATGTTGAGCCCGTCGATCAGCACGATGAACCTCCGCGCCGCCTTGATCGGCACGACACCCTCCCGCAGTTGCCCCGCTTCCTGCGCAACCGACAGAACGCGCGCGACCTCGCCGTAGAGCTCCCGCGTGCCGTAGCGCTCCAACTCGTGCAACGACGGCTCGACCATCGCCCGCGGCAGGAACGACAACAACACCGCCGCCTCCACCCGCCGTTCCTCGTCCAGCGCGAGCATCTCGTGTGCGACGGCCCGCAACAGCTCCCTACCGCCGACCGTGGCGTCGACCTTCTCCAGCCGCGCGATGAACCGCCGGTACGCGAGCTCCATCGCGAACCCCAGCAAGGAATCCTGCGTCGGGAAGTAGTGGCGCAACGACCCGCTGGACCACCCCGACTCGGCCGCGACGGCGCGCACGGAGGCGTGGTCTATCCCGTCCCGTTGCACGATGCGCCACACGGCTTCGGCAAGTTCGCGGCGGCGTTCCTCGTGGTCGACAACCTTCGGCACCGGCTCTTTTTAGCAGCCGCGCGCAAGCCGAACGACCGACCCGCGGCACAGCTCCCACGACTCGGTGCCCGGCGTGATCATGTCCATGTGCCCGGCGCCCTTCACCACGATGAGCTCCGCCTGCGGTTCCACAGCACAGAAATCGACGCTCTGCGCCACCGGAACGTCCTCGTCGAGCTCACCGTGCACGCAGATCACCGGTTTGCCGATGGGCACCAACGCGGCCGGCGAGGCCTCCGCGAACTGTTCCTCGGAACACAGCTCCAACGCCCGAGACGTGATGTGATGGGTGAAGTCGAGCACGGCCGCCTGGGCCACAGCTCCGACCACTCGCTCGCTGTATTTGGCCGCCCACACAGCGAGGTGCCCGCCGGCGCTGTGTCCCAGCGTCACAACGGGCCCGATGTCGACAGCCTCAATAGCGGCCAACACGTCCTGTCCGGTAACAGGCCACCCACCGTCACCACCAACACGCCGGTACTCAATGTTCCAAACGGCAAATCCGTCAGCAACAAGCACCTCGGCAAGCGGCCGACCGAGCTCCAGCCCATACCGCTGATGCCAAAAACCACCGTGAATGACGACAACAGCACCCTCAGCAACGCCTTCGGGAAGATAAAGCTCCCCGAACTGACTGGCATGCTCACCGTAAGCAATCCGCTGCACACGCAGAACTTACGCGAAAACCGAAGCGACCGATCTTGTCGGACCCGGTGAGTACGTTGAAACGCAGGGGTTCCCAGTCAGGGGGTACCCCTGCGAAAGCCTGCACAAAGACGTCGTAGAGGGCCGTGAAGGCGCTCCAGCGCCGATCAGTCAGGCCCAAAAACAAAAGGGGCGCCTCGCGGTCCGAAGCCTGGGGGTCGCTTCGCCGCGAGGCGCCGACGCCGGACCGAGGGGGGAGGTGTCCGGCGAGTCTTTTGGTCAGAAGGGCCTAATCGTCTACTCCGTTTCCGGATAGACCAATCAACCCCTCTGGCGACTAGGGTAACCCCATCGGCCTGCGATTCGCTACAGCTTCCGTCAAGCCAATCCATCCGATGTTCACCTTGGGAGTGACCGGGGTCACCAGCGAGTGGTGAGTACCCCCAACGCACCAAGAGCAACCGCAGCAGCGGTAGATGCACGCAGAACAGTTGGGCCCAATCGGACGATTCGCGCCCCCGATGATCGCAATGCCTCGAGTTCGTCCGGCGTGATTCCGCCCTCTGGACCGACCACGAGCAGCACATCTCCGGAAGCCGGCAACGGAACGTCGGCCAGCCGTTCGGTCGCGCTCTCATGCAACACGAGCGTCAGAGCAGACGACGACACGCGATGAGAAAGCTGCGCCGTGCTCACGGGTTCGTCGACAAAAGGCACCCGCGAACGCCGCGCCTGCTTCGCCGCCTCACGAACCGTGGATCGCCAGCGTCCCAACGCTTTCGCGCCGCGTGGGCCGTCCTCCCACTTCGTGATGCACCGGGCCGCGCGCCACGGCACCACACCGTCCACACCGGCCTCGGTGGCCAGCTCGACCGCGAGTTCGCCGCGGTCGCCCTTCACCAACGCCTGCGCCAGCACCACTCGCGGCGTCGGCTCCGGGTCCTCCGAACGCTCGAGCACGCGCAACGACAACGCATCCCGCTCCACTGCGACCACCGCGCAGCGCGCCAGCACACCGGAACCGTCGGACAGCACCAGTTCCTCGCCCACGCGCAGGCGTCGAACCGTGGCGGCGTGACGGCCTTCAGGCCCGTCCAGCACGAACTCCTCGCCCGGCGGAAGCGCCGGGACGAGGAAGACGGGCAGCGTCACCGGTGACCGCGCGAGGCACGCAGGCGCGAGAACAGCCCGCCGCCGCCCTTGCCGTTGTGGGACAACGAAGGCTCGTTCTCACCGCGCATCTCGGCCAGGTCGCGCAGCAACGCGGCCTGGGCGGCGTCGAGCTTGGTGGGCACGACGACCTCGAGGTGGACGTGCAGGTCGCCACGACCGTCGACGCGGCCGGTGGACCGCAGCTTCGGCATGCCGCGGCCCGTCAGCACGAGCTGCGTGTTGGGCTGCGTGCCGGGGTCGATCTCCAGCTCTTCCTCGCCGTCCAGCGTCTTCAACGGCAGCGTGGCGCCCAGCGCGGCCGTCGTCATCGGGATCTGCACGACGCAGTGCAGGTCGGCGCCGTCGCGTTCGAAGATCTCGTGCGGGTGCTCCTCGACCTCGACGTAGAGGTCGCCGGCCGGACCGCCGCCGGGGCCGACCTCGCCCTGGCCCGCGAGACGCACGCGCATGCCCTCGGCGACACCGGCGGGGATGTTCACGGAGATCGTGCGGCGCGAACGGACGCGGCCGTCGCCCGCGCACTGCTGGCACGGGTCGGGGATGACCTCGCCGAAGCCGCGGCACACCGGGCACGGGCGCGACGTCACGACCTGGCCGAGGAACGAGCGTTGAACGGACTGGACCTCGCCGCGGCCGTTGCAGGTGTCGCAGCGGATCGGCTTGGAGTCGCTGTTGGTGCCGGCGCCGTGACAGCGGTCGCAGAGGATCGCGGTGTCGACGGTCAGCTCACGCGTCGCGCCCGCCGCGCACTCCTCCAGCGTCATGTCGAGCCGGATCAGCGCGTCGGAGCCTGGCTGCACGCGACTGCGCGGACCGCGGCCGCCGCCGGTCGAGGCGCCGAAGAAGGCGTCCATGATGTCGCCGAGACCGAAGCCCGCGAACGGGTCACCGCCCGCGCGTCCGCCGCCGCCCGAGTCGAGCGGGTCGCCACCGAGGTCGACGACACGGCGCTTCTCGGGGTTCGACAACACCTCGTAGGCGGCCGTGACCTCCTTGAACCGGGCCTCCTCGTTGGGATTGACGTCCGGGTGCAGCTGCCTGGCGAGCTTGCGGTAGGCACGCTTGATCTCATCCTGTGTCGCGTTCTGCGAGACACCGAGGATGCCGTAGTAATCCCTGGCCACCTTGTTCGCTTTCGTGTTCATCTTTCAGAGCAAGAAGTTCTCGTGTGTTCGGTGTTCGGCTTCAGCGGCCGGTGAGGATCTCACCGACGTAGTTGGCAACGGCGCGGACGGCCGCCATTGTTCCGGGGTAGTCCATGCGCGTGGGTCCGACGACGCCGAGGCCGCCCAGCGGATTGTCACGGCTGCCGTAGCCGATGGACACCACGGAAGTGCTGCGCATCTCAGCTGCCTCGTTCTCCTCGCCGATGCGCACCAGCACGCGACCGGGGTCGCGGGAGGCGGCGAGCAGCTTGAGCACGATCACCTGTTCCTCCAGCGCCTCCAGCACCTGCCGCAGCGAGCCGGGGAAGTCGGCGACGTTGCGCGTGAGGTTCGCGGTGCCGCCGAGCACGAGCCGTTCCTCGGGGTGCTCGACGAGCGTCTCGATCAGCACCGTCGCGACCCTCAGCATCGGGTCGCGCAGGTCCTGCCGCACCTCGTCCGGCAGATCCGCGACCCTGACCGAGGCGTCGGTCAGGCGCTGGCCCGACATGGCCTGGTTCAACAGGCCGCGCAGGTGAGCCGTGTCCTCCTCGCTGATCACATCACCCAGCTCGACGATGCGCTGGTCGACCCGACCGGTGTCGGTGATCAGCACGAGCATCAGCCGGGACGGCGTGATCGGCAGCACTTCAAGATGACGGACGGCCGCGCGCGACAGGGTCGGCACCTGGATCACCGCGACCTGCCTGGTGAGCTGCGCGAGCAACCGGACGCTGCGGCGCATCACGTCGTCGAGGTCGAGCGCCCCGTCGAGGAAGCTGCGGATGGCCCGCTTCTCGGCGGTCGAGAGCGGCTTGATCTCACTGAGCTTGTCGACGAAGAGCCGGTAGCCCTTGTCGGTCGGCACCCGGCCGGCGCTGGTGTGCGGCTGGGCGATGTAGCCCTCGTCCTCCAGCGCGGCCATGTCGTTGCGCACGGTCGCGCTCGACACACCCAGGTTGTGCCGCTCGACCAGGGCTTTCGACCCGACGGGCTCCTGGTTGGACACGTAGTCGGCGACGATGGCGCGCAACACCTCGAACCGACGCTCATCGGCGTTCACCGCTGTTCACCTCCGTGTCCGTACCACCCGAGTTTACCCAGGCGATTTCATGCCTGGTGCGCGCTCCGACAGCCTGGGGATGTAAACACCGCAGAACTCGCCGGTTCTCTTGACTGACGGCTCAGCCGAACCGTTGGGTAAAGGCGCCGTCGCCCCGGTCAAGTGAGGGGTGCGCATGCGCAAGCTCTGGTGTCTGCTCCTGGGAGTGATGCTGCTCGCGCCACCTGGCGTCGCGGCGGCGCACGACTCGATCCACAACTCCATCAGGGGCTGGACGATCCTCTCCGACAGCGACGCGGGCGCCGACCAGGTGATCGGCACCGCGCGGAAGTACCAGGTCAACCACCTGCAGTTGTCCCACGAGGTGGTGATGGACCTGCAGGACGTCCGCGACCCGCGCAGACAGGCGCAGGTGAACCGGCTGACCGACCTCGCCCACTCGTCGGGCGTCAAGGAGGTCGCCGCCTGGGACCACGCCCTCTACAACCTCACCTACTACCCCGCCGAGTTCCGCACCGGCCCCGGCGGCACGATCGACCTCGACAACCCGGCGTTCTGGGACTGGTTCCGCGGCGACTACCGCCAGATGCTCGACCTGGTGCCGCGGGTGAACTCGATCGTCCTGACGTTCATCGAGACGGGCGCCCGCGTCGAGAACCAGTACTCCGCGAAGCTCAAGACCGCCGAGGAGAAGCTCGCCTACCTCGTCGACCAGATCGCGTCGGTGATCGACGAGCGCGGCATGCTGCTGTACCTGCGCACGTTCGGCTACTACCCCGCCGAGATGGACCGCACGATCGGCGCGATCGACCGCGTGCAGAACCAGCGCGTCCGCGTGATGGCCAAGGCCCAGCCGCACGACTTCTTCCTCACACACCCGATCGACGTCACGGTGCCGAAGATCAAACGCCCGGTGCTGATCGAGTACGACACCACCGGCGAGTACAACGGCCAGGGCAAGATCGCCAACGCGCTCGTCGCCGAGCACGCCGACCGGTTGAGGCACTACCGCAAGCTCCCCAACGTGATCGGCTACGTCGCCCGCACCGACCGCTACGACGAGTCGCGCATCGTCGGCACACCGACCGAGATCAACCTGTACGCGTTGAAGCGCGCCAGCGAGGGTGCCTCGAACTCCCAGATCTACCTGGAGTTCGCCGCCGTCAAGTACGGCCTCCTCTCGGCGCCTTGGGTGGCCCGCGCGCTGGCGCGGTCGCCGGAGATCATCACCTCGACGCTGTACACGCTGGGCAGCAACACCGCGAACCACTCGCGGCTGGACTACGACCCGTACTGCTCGAGCTACCACCGCAGCGTCTCGGGCAAGTGGATCGACCCACCTGAGACGTTCGTGCGGCACGGCGTGAACAAGAAGTTCCACTACTGGATCGACGTCGCGAACCACCTGTCGCCGCCGCACTGCAAGACCGACGGCATCCTGCGCCGCGAGGCCGGTTACGTGCTCGACCGCGGCTGGGTCACCCCCGGAAACCTGATGACGCAGGAGTACCTCGACTACCTGAACGTCGAGAAGAACTACGGCGTGGGGTTGGCCGAAGCCTCGCTGAGCGACGTCGAACATGTACGAAAGTTGCTGCGTCCCAACGACTATGCGCAACTGAAGTCTTATTTCGAACGGACCGTGATGACCGCCAAGCTGCACAGGGCGGTCGCGAAGGCGTACTTCGGCTACCGGATCTACGTCCAGCAACCGTCCACCGAGCTCGCCCGCTCCATTTGGGACGGTCTCGACGAGGCACAGATCGTTGCCGCCCAGGTGCGGGCGTACCCGGCACCGCCGACCGGGGAGTGGAACTGGGTGATCGACGCAGCCCAGGCCGACCTGTACGCCAAGCGGATCTCCGAGGGCTGGGACCGCTACTCCAACATCAAGGTGCCGCGTCCATGAGAAGAGTTCTGACCGTGCTGCTGGCGATGGCGTTGCTGTCGCCGGCAGCACCGGCCAACGCCAAACCCGACGAGATCCGCGGCTGGACCCTGTTGTCCAACAACGACGCGGGCAACGAGCAGACCATTGCCGCCGCTCGCGACTACCGGATCAACCACCTGCAGCTGTCGCACGACGTGATCCACCACCTGCGTCAGCTCAAGGAGTCCGCGGACCGCCGCCAACGAGCCGTCCGGCTCACTGATCAGGCGCATGCCGCGGGCATCAAGGAGGTCGCGGTCTGGGACCACGCCCTCTACGACCTCACCTACTACCCGGCCGAGTTCCGCACCGGCCCCAACGGCACGATCGACCTCGACAACCCGGCGTTCTGGGACTGGTTCCGCACCGACTACCGCGCGATGCTCGACCTGCTCCCGAACGCCGACTCGGTGATCCTCACGTTCATCGAGACCGGCGCCCGCGTGGAACGCCAGTACTCGGCGCGGTTGAAGACCGCCGAGGAAAAGCTCGCCTACCTGATCGACCAGATCGCGTCCGTGACGGACGAACGCGGCAAACTCCTGTACCTGCGCACCTTCGCGTACTTCCCGGAGGAGATGAACAACGTCCTGCGCGCCCTGGACCTCGTCCAGAACCAGGGCGTCCGCGTGATGGCCAAGGCCCAGCCGCACGACTTCTTTCTCACGCATCCGATCGACGTCACCGTGCCGAAGATCAAGCGCCCGGTGCTGATCGAGTACGACACCACCGGCGAGTACAACGGCCAGGGCAAGATCGCCGGCGCCTTCGTGGCCGACCACGCCGACCGGTTGAGGCACTATCGCGCACTGCCCAACGTGATCGGCTACGTCGCCCGCACCGACCGCTTCCAGGACTCGCACATCGTCGGCACCCCGACCGAGGTGAACCTGTGGGCCCTGCACCGAGCCCCGCAGCTGACGAACTCCCAGATCTACCAGGAGTTCGCACGGCGGAAGTACGGTCCACTCGCCGCACCCCGAGTCGCCCAGGCGCTGGCCCGCTCGCAGGAGATCGTCGAGTCGGTCCTCTACACGCTCGGCAACAACAGCGGCGACCACTCCCGCCTGAACTACGACCCGTACTGCCCCGGCTACCACCGAAGCGTCTCCGGCAAGTGGATCGACCCACCCGTCGAACGGGTCAGGCACGGCGTCGACAAGACCTACCACTACTGGATCGACGTCGTGAACACCCCCGCCCCACCGCACTGCAAGCTCGACCCGATCCTGCGCAACGAGACCCCGTACGTGCTGGACCGCGGCTGGGTCACGCCGGGCAACCTCATGGTTCAGTCCTATTTGGACGACGTGGTGACCGAGAAGAACCACGGCGTCAAGCTCGCCGAGAGGTCGCTGGCCGACATCGAGGCGGTCCGGCGCGTGCTGAAGCCCGCGGACTACGCCCAGCTCAAGGCCTACTTCGAGCGCACGGTCATCTCGGCCCGGCTGCACCGTTCGATCGCCAAGGCCTACTTCGGCTATCGGCTCTACCTGCGCACGCCGTCGGCCGAGCTGGCCCGCACGATCTGGGACGGGCTCGACGAGTCGAAGCTGATGGCCGGCACCATCCGCACCTACCCGGCGCCGCCGGGCAAGGGCGAGTTCGACTGGGTGAGCGACGCCGGCCGGGCCGACACCTACTACCAGCGGATCTCCGAGGGCTGGGACACCTACGGCAACGTCAAGGTCCCGCGCCCCTGACCAGCGGTGAACACGAACGGCCCTGTTTTTGTCGGTCCTGCTCGCTAGGGTCCAAACCATCCGAACACGAGGGTGGGGCCGTGGAGAGCGAGCAGGGCTGGCGCACGAAAGGCGGCCGGACCTACCACAGCGACCCGAGCTGCGAGTGGCTGCACAAGGGCCGGCTTCGACTGATCGGCAAGGACTCGCACGAGGTCGTCGAGGTCCGGTGGGCCGACGTGAGTCCGGGCCAGCTCCAGCCGTGCGACTACTGCTGCGCACCCGCGTGGCTGGAGGAGCACGGCAGGCAGCACCGCGCGGACGGGAAGCCGTGCCTCGTCATGAGCGATGACGAGTGGTGGCGCGGCACGCTGGTCTGGGAGGCGTCCAGGCGGGCGGACGGGTTGTGGTGGGCCACCGTCACGTACGAGAAGAGCGGGCAGCACATCACCGAAGTGCGCAGCCAGCACGACATCCGCGCGCGCTAGGTGTGACGTCCGGGGAGGTGGGTCAGCCTGGTGATGGGTGGCTGGCCTGTTCACCGACGAAGCGCCAGCCATCGGCGTCGGGGATGGTGCCGAACTTGGTGATGTCGACGTGGATCAGTGAGCCGGATGCGGATGTTCGTAGTGGTGCAACGGTTCGCCGGTGACGCGGTCGATGCGGGACAGGTGGTTGATCAGGCAGCGGAGCACTATCGCGTGCACTGTTGAGGCCGACATCCCGAGCCGGCCTGCGATCTGCACCGGTCCCAGCCTCCAACACGGGGTGACGACTTGCCGCACCACTGGTTCGGGAGTTCGACTCGGGCTGTGGCGCGGGCGTGAACTGCGGTCGGTCATGCCCTCGGCGCCTTCGTCACGGTAGCGCTGAGCCCTCTTGCGGGCGGTCTTGTCTGCGACCATGAATCGGTTCCTGGACAGCTCCACTTCACATCCAGGGGCTTCGCCTGTGTTCACGACAGGCCATCACGTCCGGAACAACCTCCCTGGACATCACGGTCAGGGCAGCAGGCGCCGGACCACGGCGTCCGCCAGAAGCCGGCCCCGGTCGGTCAGCACGCACCGGTCGTCGAGCGGCTCCAGAAGCCCGTCCGCGATCGCCGACCGAGCCTCCAGGCGGCCCGCGTCGTCCAGCACGTCGACGGGCAGCCCCTCGGCCAGGCGCAGCTCCAGCAGCACCCGCTCCACCCGCCGGTCCTCGGCCGACAGCAGCTCGCGGCCGGCAGCAGGTGAGAGGCCCTCGGCCAGCAGGGACGAGTAGCGCGCCGGGTGCTTCACGTTCCAGAAGCGCACCCCGCCGACGTGGCTGTGCGCGCCGGGGCCGAACCCCCACCAGTCGGCGCCCTTCCAGTACAGGACGTTGTGCCGGCACTGGGCGGCGGCCGACGTCGCCCAGTTGGAGACCTCGTACCAGGAGAAGCCCGCGCCACCGAGAACCGAGTCGATCATCTCGTAGGACGACGCGAGCACGTCGTCGTCCGGCATCGGCAGGTCACCGCGGCGGATACGACGGGCCAGGCCGGTGCCGTCCTCCACGATCAACGCGTAGGCGGACACGTGGTCGACACCTGCCTCCAGCACCGCGTCCAGCGACGCCGAGAGATCAGCGGGCCGCTCCCCCGGCGTTCCGTAGATCAGGTCCAGGTTCACGTGCTCGAACCCGGCCGCGAGGGCCTCGCGCGCGGCATCCACCGGACGCCCCGGCGTGTGCTTGCGATCCAGGACGGCCAGCACATGGCGGGCAGCCGACTGCATACCGAGCGACACCCGTGTGTATCCAGCCGACCGTATGCCGTCGAAGAACTCGGGAGACGTCGACTCCGGATTGGATTCAGTCGTCACTTCGGCGCCGTCAGCCAGGCCGAACGACTGATATATCGCATCCAATACATCAGTCAGACCCGACGCACCCAGCAGCGAGGGGGTGCCGCCGCCCACGAACACGGTCGACGCAGGCACCGGAGAACCGAGCACGGAGGCGGCGAGGTCCAGCTCGCGCCGCAGCCCCTCCAGCCACGACTCGGGCGACGCGGACGAGCCGAGTTCCCCCGGCGTGTAGGTGTTGAAGTCGCAGTAGCCGCAGCGGGTGGCGCAGAACGGCACGTGCACGTAGATGCCGAACGGACGCGAGCCGACGCCGGCGAGAGCGGAAGAGGGGAGCGAACCGTCGGCGGGCGCGGGCTCGCCTTCGGGCAGAGCGGAGGGCATGCCGCCAAGTGTCCCCCACACAGCCCGAACGGCGGTGTCCAGCCAGGGGAAGTGTCTGTCGGTGACAGAAGTATTACGGAGTGAAACCAGCCTAGGATGTCAACTTCCCCTCGTCAATCTCAGCATTCGGTTGGCGGTGGACCATGCTCTGGACGCCAGGCACACTGGTCACATGCATTCGACTGGAGTTCGCCTCGTGGCCCGGCGCCACGTCGACTTCCGTCGTGTCTCCAGCGCGATGTGCCGTCGTTCGGCATAACCGCGCGCTGATTTGTTCCCGTCGGCGCTTGGTGCGCTGACGAGGCCCCCACCACAAGCACCTCTGGGCTCGCATGCGCCGCAAGCGCCTCGAAATCCCGGAGGATGGCGATGGTCCCGCCGCAGACGTCACCGCGAGCCAAGCAGCGTCGCGGCGAGGGGCAGTGGGCGCTCGGTTACCGAGAGCCGCTGAACCCCAACGAGCGCAGCAAGAAGGACGACAACCCGCTCAACGTCCGGGCCCGCATCGAGAACATCTACGCGCGTGGGGGCTTCGACTCGATCGACCCCGCCGACCTGCGCGGACGGTTCCGCTGGTACGGCCTCTACACCCAGCGCAAGCCGGGGATCGACGGCGGCCGCACGGCAACCCTCGAGCCCGAAGAGCTGGATGACGAGTTCTTCATGATGCGCGTCCGCAGCGACGGCGGAGCGCTCACGACCCAGCAGCTCACGGTCCTCGGCGAGATCTCGCAGACCTACGCCAGGGACACCGCCGACATCACCGACCGGCAGAACATCCAGTACCACTGGATCCGGGTCGAGGACGTCCCCACGATCTGGCAGAAGCTCGAGGCGGTCGGCCTCACCACGATGGAGGCGTGCGGCGACAGCCCGCGCGTCATCCTCGGCTCGCCGGTCGCGGGCATCTCCACGGACGAGATCATCAACGGCCAGCCCGCGATCGACACCATCCTCGAGCGCTACATCGGCGACCCGCGGTTCTCCAACCTGCCGCGCAAGTTCAAGACCGCCATCTCCGGTCTTCAGGACGTCGCGCACGAGATCCACGACATCGCGTTCGTCGGCGTGAACCACCCCGAGCACGGGCCCGGCTTCGACCTCTGGGTCGGCGGCGGCCTGTCCACGAACCCCATGCTGGGCAAGCGTCTGGGCGCCTGGGTGCCGCTGGACGAGGTTCCCGACGTGTGGGAAGCGGTCATCAGCGTCTTCCGCGACTACGGCTACCGCAGGCTCCGGCACCGCGCGCGCATCAAGTTCCTCGTCGCCGACTGGGGCCCGGAGAAGTTCCGCCAGGTCGTCGAGGACGAGTACCTCAAGCGCAAGATGATCGACGGCCCCGCGCCGGAGGTTCTCAAGCAGCAGCTCGACCACATCGGTGTGCACCAGCAGAAGGACGGTCTCTTCTACGTCGGCGCCGCGCCGATCGCGGGCCGCGTGTCCGGGTCGATCCTGGTCGAGGTCGCGAAGTTCGCCGAACGCGCCGGCTCGAACCGGGTCCGGTTCACGCCGCAGCAGAAGATCATCGTGCTGGACGTGGCGGAGTCCGAGGTCAAGACGCTCAAGAGCGACCTCGCCAAGCTGGGCCTGCAGGTCGACCCGTCGCCGTGGCGCCGGGGCATCATGGCCTGCACCGGCATCGAGTTCTGCAAGCTCGCGATCGTCGAGACCAAGGCCCGCGCCAACGACCTCGTCGTGCAGCTCGAGGCCAACCTCAAGGACATCGTCGACGGCGTCACCGAGCCGATCACCGTGCACATCAACGGCTGCCCCAACTCCTGCGCCCGCATCCAGACCGCGGACATCGGCCTCAAGGGCCAGATCGTCACGGACGACGAGGGCAACCAGGTCGAGGGCTTCCAGGTGCACCTCGGCGGCGGGCTCGGCCTCGACGCCGGGTTCGGCCGGAAGCTGCGCGGCCACAAGGTCACCGCGAACGAGCTGTCCGACTACGTCGAGCGGGTCGTGCGGAACTTCGTCGCCCAGCGCGAAGAAGACGAGCGCTTCGCTCAGTGGGTCGCCCGTGCCGAGGAGGGTGACCTGAAGTGAGCGAACGCGCGACGCCGTTCTACTGCCCCTACTGCGGCGATGAGGACCTTCGCCCGCAGGAGGAACCCAGCTACGCGTGGCTGTGCACCGGATGCCGCCGAGTTTTCAAGGTCTCGTTCGTCGGGCTCAACCTGCCGCAGGAGGTGAAGAAGTGAGCGATCTCAAGGAGGACCTCAAGATCGTCGCCGAAGCAGCGCAGGAGGAACTGGCCAACGCTTCCGCGATCGAGGCCCTGGAGTGGACCGCGCGGACGTTCGGCGACAGCTACATCGTCGCCTCCAACATGCAGGACGCCGTGCTGATCGACCTCGCCGCCAAGGTGAAGCCGAACTTCGACGTGCTGTTCCTGCAGACCGGGTACCACTTCCCGGAGACCATCGGCGTGCGTGACGCGGTCGGGGTCGTCTACCCGGAAGTGCGGATCGTCAACGCCGAGGCCAAGCAGTCGGTCGAAGATCAGGAACGCGAGTTCGGCCTGCTGTACCAGACGGATCCGGCGAAGTGCTGCGACCTGCGCAAGGTCGTGCCGCTGCGCCGCGAGCTCGCGAAGTACGACGCGTGGGTCACCGGCGTGCGCCGCGTGGACGCGCCCACGCGGGCGAACACGCCGATCGTGCAGTGGGACGAGCGCAACGGCCTGGTGAAGATCAACCCGATCGCGCCGTGGTCGGACGACGAGTTCAACGCCTACATCCAGGAAAAGGGAATTCTCGAGAACCTGTTGGTGCAGGAGGGTTACCCCTCGATCGGCTGCTTGCCGTGCACCTCGAAGCCGTTGCCGGGGCAGGACGCCCGCAGCGGCCGATGGGCAGGTCAGTCGAAGACGGAATGTGGGCTGCACGGATGACACTCACGCTTGACACCCTGGGACGCCTCGAATC
The DNA here is from genome assembly GCF_040629405.1 of Lentzea sp. NPDC005914. Classification (NCBI taxonomy): domain Bacteria; kingdom Bacillati; phylum Actinomycetota; class Actinomycetes; order Pseudonocardiales; family Pseudonocardiaceae; genus Lentzea; species Lentzea sp. NPDC005914. The sequence continues at coordinate 104,542 of NZ_JBEXVQ010000027.1, forward strand.
CGAGGCGATCCACATCTTCCGCGAGGTCGCGGGCGAGTTCGACCGGCCGGTGATCCTCTTCTCCGGCGGCAAGGACTCGACGCTGCTGCTGCACCTCGCGATCAAGGCGTTCTACCCGGCGCCCGTGCCGTTCCCGCTGCTGCACGTCGACACCGGGCACAACTTCGACGAGGTCATCGAGTTCCGCGACCGCGTTGTGGCACAACACGGTCTGCGTCTCGAGGTCGCGAAGGTCCAGGACTGGATCGACGACGGCCGCCTCGAGGAACGTCCGGACGGCACGCGCAACCCGTTGCAGACCGTTCCGCTGCTGGACTCCATCACGCAGCACAAGTTCGACGCGGTCTTCGGCGGCGGACGCCGGGACGAGGAACGCGCTCGTGCCAAGGAGCGGATCTTCAGCCTGCGCACGGCGTTCGGTCAGTGGGATCCGAAGCGCCAGCGCCCGGAGCTGTGGAACCTCTACAACGGCCGGCACCGCGCCGGTGAGCACGTCCGCGTGTTCCCGCTGTCCAACTGGACCGAGCTCGACGTGTGGAACTACATCGAGCGCGAGGGCATCGAACTGCCGGACATCTACTACTCGCACCAGCGCGACGTGTTCCTGCGTGACGGCATGTGGCTCGCCGAGGGTCCGTGGGGCACCGCGCGCGAGGGCGAGACGTTGCTGCGCAAGACGGTTCGCTACCGCACGGTCGGCGACGGCTCCTGCACGGGCGCCGTCGAGTCCGACGCTGCCGACATCCACGCGGTGATCGCCGAGGTCGCCGCGTCACGACTGACCGAGCGCGGCGCCACGCGTGCCGACGACCGGCTGTCCGAGGCCGCCATGGAAGACCGCAAGCGGGAGGGGTACTTCTAAATGAGCGACCTGTTGAGGCTGGCCACGGCGGGCAGCGTGGACGACGGAAAGTCCACGCTCGTCGGCAGGCTGCTCTACGACACCAAGTCCGTGCTCGCGGACACGCTCGACGCCGTGCACCGCGCGAGCGCCGACCGCGGTCTCGCGACGCCGGACCTGTCGTTGCTGGTCGACGGCCTGCGGTCGGAACGCGAGCAGGGCATCACGATCGACGTGGCGTACCGGTACTTCGCCACGCCGAAGCGAAGCTTCGTCCTCGCTGACACGCCTGGACACGTGCAGTACACCCGCAACACGGTGACGGGCGCGTCCACGGCGCAGCTCGCGGTTCTGCTGGTCGACGCGCGCAAGGGCGTCATCGAGCAGACCCGCCGCCACGCCGCGGTTCTCGCACTGCTGGGTGTGCCGCGTCTCGTGCTGGCGGTCAACAAGATCGACCTCGTGGACTACGACGAGGTGACGTTCTCCCGCATCGCCAAGGAGTTCACAGCGCACGCGACTGCCCTCGGCTACGCCGAGGACGCGGTCGTCGAGATCCCGGTGTCGGCGCTGGCCGGCGACAACGTCGTGGAGAAGTCCGCGAACACGCCGTGGTACTCCGGGCCGACGTTGCTGGAGCACCTGGAGAACGTGCCGGTCGAGCCCGACCCGCACGACGCGCCGTTTCGGTTCCCGGTGCAGTACGTGATCCGTCCCCGCACCGCCGAGCACCTCGACTACCGCGGCTACGCCGGTCTGGTCGCCGCGGGCACGGTCAAGCCGGGCGACGAGATCGTCGTGCTGCCGTCGGGCCGCCGCTCGACCGTCACGAAGATCGACACCATGGACGGCGAGCTGACCGAAGCCGCGGCCGGTCAGTCGGTCACGCTGCTGCTGGCCGACGACATCGACATCTCGCGCGGCGACCTGATCGCCTCCGCGGGCAACGCGCCGACCGTCACGGACGACTTCGAGGCCACGCTGTGCTGGCTCGCGGAGAAGCCGCTGCGGCCGGGCGCTCGCGTGCTCGTCAAGCACGGCACGCGCACCGTGCAGGCGATGGTCACCGAGCTGCGCGACCGCTTCGACGAGCAGAACCTGTCCAGTGTGGACAGCCCTGGTTCGCTGGAGCTCAACGAGATCGGCCGCGTGTCGTTGCGACTCGCGGAGGAAGTACCGCTGGACGACTACAGCTTCAGCCGGCGCACCGGGTCGTTCCTGGTGATCGACGTGAGCGACGGATCGACGCTCGCCGCCGGACTGGTCGGGGCTCCGCTGCCGCTGCTTGAGGACGGCGTGGAGAGCTGTACCGGGGGTAGCGCCGCTGCCCCCGACAACCACGCCCTCGTCTCCCCCGGTCCCTGAAAGGCCATGTTCCCGTGAACCTCAAGCCCGCCGTTGCCCTTGCCCTGATCGCTCTGACAGCACTGTCCGGTTGCAGCCGCGCCGGTTCCAGCGACGCCCCCGCCGCCCAGTCGAAGGGGCCCGCGTCCGAGGTTCGCATCGGGTACTTCCCGAACGTGACCCACGCCGCCGCGTTGATCGGTGTCGAGAAGGGCCTGTTCGCCAAGGAGCTCGGCAGCACCAAGCTCACGACGCAGACGTTCAACGCGGGCCCGGACGAGGTGAACGCGCTGCTGGGCGAGTCCCTCGACATCGCCTACATCGGGTCCGGTCCCGCGATCAACGCCTACGCGAAGTCCAAGGGCGAGGCGGTCAAGCTGATCTCCGGCGCGACGTCGGGTGGCGCGCAGCTGGTCGTGAAGCCCGACGTCAACTCGGTCGAGGACCTCAAGGGCAAGACCGTCGCGACGCCGCAGCTCGCGAACACCCAGGACGTGTCGCTCAAGAAGTACCTGGCGGGCAAGAACCTCACCGGCCAGGTGACCGTCACGAACGTGGAGAACGCTCAGTCGCTCGACCTGTTCAAGAAGGGCGACATCCAGGCCGCGTGGCTGCCTCAGCCGTGGTCGGCACGCCTGGTCGCCGAGGCGGGTGCGAAGGTCCTGCTGGACGAGAAGGAGCTGTGGGAGGGCGGGCAGTTCCCGACCACGGTGGTCATCGTGCGGACGAAGTTCCTGCAGGAGCACCCGGAGACCGTCGAGGCCGTGCTCAAGGGCCACGTGGCCGCGGTCGACTGGGGCAAGGCGAACAAGGACGACGCGAAGACGACGGTCAACTCCGCGCTGGAGAAGCTGACGTCGAAGAAGCTCGGCCAGAAGATCCTCGACGCCGCGTGGGACAACATCGAGCTCACGACCGACGCGCAGGCCAAGACCTTCCCGCAGCTCGCGAAGGACGCCGTGACCGCGGGCGTGGCCACCGAGGCGGCGAACGTCGCCGGGTACGCCGACTTCACGTTGCTGAACAAGGTTCTTCAGGCACAGGGCAAGCCGCAGGTGCAGACAGCCGGACTGGACAAGAAGTAGCCGAGGGGAAGGCACACGATCATGACCGCCACGCTCGAGACCACTGTTTTGTCCACTGTGGACACCGCTGTCGAACTGGCCGGCGTCCGCAAGGTGTTCGGCCACGGCAGCTCGGCCGTGGTGGCGCTCGACGGCGTCGACCTCAAGGTCAAGCCGGGTGAGTTCGTGTGTCTTCTCGGCGCGTCGGGCTGCGGCAAGAGCACGCTGCTGAACATCGTCGCCGGTCTGGACGGCGCGTCGTCGGGCTCGTTGCAGCTCAACACGTCGCGCCCGGCCGTGATGTTCCAGGAGCCCGCTCTGATGCCGTGGCTCACCGCCACCCGCAACGTCGAGCTGGCGCTGCGCTTCGCCGGTGTCGGCCGGTTGGCGCGCAAGCGTCGCGCGCTGGAGCTGCTGGAGCTCGTGCGGCTCGGTGATGTCGCGGACAAGCGTCCGCACGAGCTTTCCGGTGGCATGCGTCAGCGCGTGGCTCTGGCCCGCGCGCTGGCGTCCACCACCGTGTCCGCTGACGGTGCTCCCGCCCTGCTGCTGATGGACGAGCCGTTCGCGGCGTTGGACGCCATCACGCGTGACGTGCTGCAGAGCGAGCTGCTGCGCGTGTGGGAGACCACCAACACCGCGATCATCTTCGTGACGCACGACGTCCGCGAGGCCGTGCGCCTCGGTCAGCGCGTCGTGCTGCTTTCCTCCCGCCCCGGCCGTGTGGTGCGGGAGTGGGACGTCACGGATTCGTCCGACACGGTTCTCGACGAGATCAACACGCACCTGCGAGAGGTCATCAGTGGTCACGCCTCCTGACACTCTCGACAAGGTCGGCGCCGGCCTCGACGCGCTGGACGTGCCCATAGAGGCGCACAAGCCGCCGGTCTGGCGCCGTTTCCTGAAGACCGGCGTGCCGCCGATCATCGCGTTCGCACTGCTTTTGGGCGTGTGGCAGGCGTTGTGGGCGTCGGCGATCCTGCCGGAGTTCCAGTTGCCCGCGCCCGCCACCGTGTGGGACGAACTCGTGCGCAGCATCGGTACGGGTGAGGCGTTCAGCATCCTGTGGACCTCGTTGCACCGCGCGGTGTTCGGGTTCATCGCGGCGGTGCTGATCGCGACACCGCTGGGGTTGCTGGTCGCCAAGGTGCGGGTGGTGCGCGCGGCGATCGGGTCGTTGCTGACCGGTCTGCAGTCACTTCCCTCGGTGGCTTGGGTTCCGGCCGCGATCCTGTGGTTCGGCGTGACGCCGTCCACGATCTACTTCGTGGTGCTGATGGGGTCGGTGCCGTCGATCGCCAACGGGCTGGTGGCGGGGATCGACCAGATTCCGCCGTTGCTGCCTCGGGTGGGACGTGCTCTAGGCGCCGGACGGTTGGCTTCCGCGCGGCACATCCTGTTGCCCGCCGCGCTGCCCGGCTACTTGGCGGGGTTGAAGCAAGGCTGGGCGTTCTCGTGGCGGTCGCTGATGGCCGCGGAGATCATCGCGACCTCGCCGCAGCTCGGTGTCGGGCTCGGCCAGTACCTGCACAACGGGTCGTCGTTGAACGACATCAACATGGTGATCGCGGCGATCTTCTTGATCCTGCTGGTGGGCATCGGGATCGAGCTGATGCTGTTCCGGCCGTTGGAGCGCGCTGTGCTGCGGGCCCGTGGACTGACGGGGGCGCTGTGACTTCTTTTGGGATCCCGCTTGTGGCCGTTGCCCACGGCAGTCGTGATCCCCGGTCGGCCGCGTCGATCCATCAGTTGCTGGACGTCGTGCGGTCGTTGCGGCCCGAGATGGACGTGCGCGGGTGCTTCCTGGACCTGTGCGCGCCTCGGTTGAGCGACGTGCTGCGCGGGCCGTCGGTGGTCGTTCCTTTGTTGCTGGGCAAGGCTTATCACGCACGGGTGGACGTTCCGGCCGCGGTCGCCGAGTCGCGGGTGCCTGCTGTCGTGACCGATGTGCTGGGGCCGGATCCGCGGTTGGAGTCGGCGGCGTTGCGGCGGCTGTCCGAGGCCGGGGTCTCCTTCGGGGACCGGACTTTGGGGGTTGTCCTGGCCGGTGCCGGGTCGTCGCACGGTCCGGCCAACGAAGCGGTGGCTCGCGTTGCCCGGCGGTGGGCTCGCGAGTCCGGGTGGGCCGGGGTCGAGGCCGCGTTCGCCTCGATCGCCTCGCCTGACGTGCCCACCGCTGTCGAGCGGTTGAAGGCTCGCGGGGCCACCCGGATCGCCGTGGCGTCGTGGTTTCTCGCGCCGGGGTTGCTGCCGGACAAGGTGGCGTCCCTGGCGGGCGACGCCGTGGTGGCGCGCCCGCTCGGTGACGACGTCGAGATGGCTCAGCTGGTGCTGGACCGGTACGACCAGGCCTTGGCGCGCCAGAGCGTCGCGGCTTAGCTCCTCTGGTTCGAGAGGTAACCCGAGGTCGCCCAGCCGATGCCGAGCAACGCTCCCCCGGCGATCGCGACGGCGGTGAGGGCACTCGAGTCGGTGACCGCGAGCAGGCCGACCACGGCCGCGTAGACCATCGACAGGATGAGCAGGACCAGGCTGGACTTCTTTCTCGTCATGGCCGGGAATGCTGGCTTCTCCGGTGTTCTGCCCGCATCGACGGTCCGGTGGGTTTGCGGGTCAGTCGACCGGCTACTGGTGTTTTCGCGCGCGTGGCCGCACAGTTTCCCGGTGTCCTCCGATGACGCCTGGGACCGCACCAAGGTCGCCTGGCACGTGGCCTTCGCCGTGTTCGCTCTGGTCGGTGTGGTGCTGGTGCTCGCCGAGGACCGGGTCCAGCCCTTCGCGCTCGTGCTACTGGCCGCGTTGTGCGTCTGGTACTGGCGCGTCGGGGCGCCTTTGGCCCGCGACGCACGTGGCGTCCGGTACCTGGCCGTGGCGATCCCTTTGGTGATCGCGATGTTCGCGTTGGTGCCCGCACTCTCCGTGCTGTTCTTCACCTTGTACCCGCACATCTGGTCGTTGCTGCAACCACGCCTGGCGATCTGGGCGACCGCGCTGACGTCCCTGTCGATCGGCACCGTCGTGCTGGTGACGGGAAGCTTCAGCCAGGACTCCGTGGGCGCGGCCGTGATCATCTTTCTGAGCGTGGTTCCCGCCGTGATGCTGGGCCTGTGGATCGCCCGGATCATCGCCCAGAGCCGCGAACGGGCGTTGCTGGCCGACGTCAGCCACGAAGCCGGCGTGCTCACCGAACGTGAACGCCTCGCCCGCGACCTCCACGACACTTTGGCTCAGGGCGCCACCTCGGTGCTGTTGCTGCTGCGGGCCGCTCGCACCACAGCTGATCCTGAGGTGCGCGAACGACATCTGGCTCTGGCCGAGCAGACCACCGCCGAGAACCTGGCCGAGATCCGCTCCCTGGTAGCCGCTCTCACTCCTGCTGCTCTCGACGGCTCTTCGCTGCCCGCCGCGCTGGAACGCCTGACTTCCCGGCTCGGCCGCGAACTCGGTCTCTCGGCCTCGATGACCTTGACCGGCGACTATCGCCCGTTGCCGCCCGACAGCGAGATCACGCTGTTGCGCGTTACGCAGGAGGCGCTGGCCAACGTCCGCAAGCACGCGCACGCCTCGTCGGTGACCGTCTCTCTCGACTATTCCGCGGGGGTCGCACTGTCGATCGTGGACAACGGGTGCGGGTTCGGTCCGGAGGCTGCGCGCGGGTTCGGGTTGGATGGGCTGCGCGACCGTGTGAGGGGTGCGGGCGGAGTGTTCGAGATCCGTTCTGCCCCAGGCTCGGGAGTGCACGTGCGGGTGCTTCTGGAGGACGCGTGATCCGGGTGTTGCTGACCGACGACCACCCCGTGGTCCGGTTCGGGCTGCGCACGATCCTCGAGGCGGAACCGGACCTGTCGGTCGTCGGCGAGTGCGGGTCCGGCTCGGAGGCCGTGCGGCTGGCTGCGGAACTCGCGCCGGACGTGGTGCTGATGGACCTCAAGATGCCAGGCATGGACGGCGCCACCGCCACGGCCCAGGTCGTCGCGGGGACCGCGTGCCGGGTTGTCGTGCTCACGACGTTCGCCACTGATGGCGACATCCTGCGCGCTATCGAGGCTGGTGCGACGGCGTATCTGCTCAAGGACGCGCCGAGCGAGGAGCTGATCGAGGCCGTGCGGGCTGCTGCGCGTGGTCAGACCGTGCTGGCGTCACCCGTGGCCACCAAGCTGGTGAGTGCGGTGCAGCGGCCGGGGTTGAGTGCTCGGGAGGCCGAGGTGCTCGGGCTGGTGGCGCGTGGGCTGTCCAATGTCGCGATCAGTCAGGAGTTGAGCGTCAGCGAGGCGACCGTCAAGAGCCATCTGCTGCACGTGTTCACGAAGCTGGACGTGAGTGACCGGACAGCTGCGGTGACCGTGGCGATGAGCCGAGGCTGGCTGCCTCCGCTGATGTGATCACCCGAACAGGTTTCGTCGGTGCCGCCTGGGATGCTGTTTGGATGCACATGTTCGTCGACGAGACGGAACGCGGTGGCCACCTGCTGGCCGCGACGCTCGTCGCTCCCGCCGCACTGCACTCGACCAGGTCGCTGATGCGGAGTCTCCTCCTGCCCGGTGAGCGGAGAGTGCACTTCAAGTCCGAGAAGGACAGTCGCCGCAAGTTCATCGTGTCGCGCATCGTCGAGCGCACATTCGAAGTGGTCGTGCTGTCCAGCAGCGAGAAGGGCGATTCCGCGCGCGCTGTCCTGCTGGAGCGACTGGTGACCGAAGCAGTCGACCGCGGCGTCAGCAGGCTCGTCCTCGATTCACGCGATCATGCGGGCAACGGACGCGATCGTGTGGTACTCGCGCACACGAAGGCTCGCGACGCGGGCATCGTCTATGAGCACATCCAGTCGTCCGCCGAACCCGCTCTCTGGGTGAGCGATGCCGTCGCCTGGTGCATGGGGGCCGGAGGGGACTGGCACAGGCGGATCAGTCCCGTGGTCACCCGAATCGAGCCCTGAAAAGCGCGAAGCCCAGGCAGCAACCGTCCGGAAGCGCACCTGGGCTCACTTCCTTCACCTACTGGTGAAGGCGTTGCGTCCATGCTAGCACAACAGATTCGACCCGAACGATCCCTCGCCGAGCGCCGATGTGCACTTCCGGCCGCCGCCACAAGATCGAATGTGCAGAGCCGTTCGGGCGATGTGAACTGTGAACTGTTGACGTGAAACCTACTCATGAGTAGTCAGAGGACTACGCCGCGTGCTGGAAATGTCCCTCGTCCACTCATCGGGGAGAGGCCATGAAGCTAGCCGGAATCGGGTCCCTGCTACTGGTACCGATGCTGATGTTCGCCACCAACGCGTCAGCAGCCGCTCCGCAGACCATCACCTACAAGCTCCGGGCGAGCGCCGCCGGGCAGACGTCGGACTTCACGCTCGACCAGGGCGTCGACGCGAGTGCGCCGGCGACCGTCGCGCCCAACGGAATTCTCAAGGTCACCATCGACCCCGCGCCCAACAAGATCCCGTCCGAGGCCGGCGGGCGCACGGTGCGGGAGATCAAGGGCCTCGCGCTCAAGCTGCCTGTTCCGGGCAACTCGAAGTTCCAGTCCGCCTCGCTGTCCGGCGGCGCGGGGCTCGGCGGCACGCCGACGGTTGCCGTGCAGGGCAACGATGTCGTGCTCAACGTGCCTGGGCCGATCAAGGGTGGCGCGGACTTCGAACTCCCGACCGTGACGATCAACCTCCAGGCCGGCGGCACCGGCACGATCACCACGAAGCTGGGCGGCACCAGCTACGACGCGCCCGGTCTGACCTTCACCGCCGTCGTCCTGGTCATCGGCTTCCCGATCAACGCCGCGGCCAAGGGCTACCCGGACCCCAGCCCCGTCCTGACGACCACGACCATCGGCTAGTTCGGCTGGTGATGCCCCACCCCCTGCCGGGCATCACGACGTAGCCGCGACAAGTTTGGTCATGGTTTCGAGCGTCGTGCGCAGGTCTTCCAGCGAGACCTGCGCACTGACGCGGTTCGCCCACTCGTGCTGCGCGTCCCGCAACCGCTCGATGGCCGCGAAACCCTCGTCCGTCGGCCGCACCAGCTTCGCGCGGGCATGCGCGGGGTTCGGCAGGTACTCGGCCAAACCCTTGTCCACCAACAGGTCCGCGATCCGCTGCACCGACTGCCGCGCCAGCCCCATCTCGCGGGCGATGCCCGAGACCGACAACGGCTCGCGCAGCACGGCGCCCAGCACCTGCCACCACGCCGCGGTCAGGCCGACCGGCTTCGTCATCACCTCCGCCGCGTCGAGAAACGCGCCGTACAAACGGAAAGTGCGCATCACGACGTCGGTGAGGACGTCGCCGGACTCACTCCTGGACACTCGCCACCAGCTTCCCGAACGCCTCGGCGGTGTCGTCGCGGTTGAACTCGTACCAGGCCTGCAACGTGGCCGGCGACAACGCCTCCAGCTCGGCCAGAATCTCGCGCGCCCACTCCAAAGCGCTCGCACCGCCGGCCGTGATCACACCGCCATCGCGCACCACCCGCTCGTCGCGATACAGCGCGGCACCACCGTAAGAACCCAGTCCCTCGAGGAAGTTCGACGTGTGCGCCACGTCGTCCAGCAGCCCTTCGGCCGCCAGTGCCACCGTCGCACCGCAGATCGCCGCGACCGGCTTGCCCGCCTCGCGGAACCGGCGCGCCAGCTTGCCGAACGCCGCCAGCGAGCCGCTCTCCCAGCCGTCGCCGCCCGGCATCACGAGCATCGCCGCGTCGTCCAGCGACACGTCGCCAAGAGCGACGTCCGGCAGCATCCGCACACCACCGAGCGTGCGGATCGGTTCCAGCGTCAGACCGACAGTCCTGATCTCGTATCGTCCCGGCCGCACCTGGAACTGCTGCAGGTTCACCTGCGCCGCCACGTGCCCGTACTCCCAGTCAGCGAGGTCATCGGCGAGAACGAGGTACACCGTCTGTGTCATGACAGTAGACTGTCACTAATGACAGCATGCTGTCAACAACCCCGGCGGCTAAGGTCAGCCACATGGCAGACGAGCTGGTCCACTACGAGGTGCAGCGTGGCATCGCGACGATCACGCTGGACTCTCCCCACAACCGCAACGCCCTGTCGTCACAGCTGCGCGGCGAGCTCAAGGAGCACCTGAGCCGAGCCGCGCAGGACGACCAGGTGCGCGTGGTCGTGCTGACCCACACGGGTTCCGTGTTCTGCTCCGGCATGGACCTCAAGGAGGCCGCCGGCGCGAGCGCGGGAGACCAGGGCGTCAACGAGTTCCCCGCGATCCTCGAGCAGCTTTGGACCAGTCCAAAACCCGTCGTCGCCGCACTCAAGGGGCCGGCTCGCGCGGGCGGCGTCGGCATCGTCGCGGCGTGCGACATCGCCGTCGCGGCCAACGAGGCCACGTTCGCGTTCAGCGAGGTCAGGATCGGCGTCGTGCCGGCCGTCATCTCGGTGACCGTGCTGCCGCGCCTGCTCCCCCGCCAGGCTCACGAGTTGTTCCTCACCGGCGAGGCGTTCGACGCCCGCCGCGCCAAGGAGATCGGCCTGCTCAACTCCGCGGTACCGGTCGACGGCGTCGACGCCGAGGTCCGCCGCTACACCGACATGCTCGCGCTCGGCGCTCCCGGCGCTCTCGCCGCCACCAAGCAGATGCTGCAGCAGGAACGGTCCACGAACCTCGGCGCCGTCTTCGCGGACATGCTCGAACTGTCGGCACGGCACTTCGGCGGACCCGAGGGCCAGGAAGGCATCACGGCGTTCAAGGAGAAGCGAAAGCCGTCCTGGATGCCAGCTGACTAGAACCAGCCCGTGCAGTCGATCACGCCCTGCGACGACCCGCAGGCGCGCATGACCTTGCCGTCGTTCTTGAACGCCTCGGTGTACTTGGCGGTGCCCGAGTCGATCCGCGCGTAGCCCAGGAACCCCTCGTGCTCGTTGGCCGAGGGGTCCTTGCGGTCCGCCCAGATCTCCTCACCGGGCGTGCCGGAGGAGATGCGGGCCCACGCGCACTTCGACCGGTTCGACGCGCGCAGCTCGATCACGCGCCCGTTCTGCATCGTCACCGGGTTGTCCCCGTCGATGGTGTCGAACGGCGTGAAGGGGTCTTCCTGCGAGCAGTTCGGGTCACCGGCGAACGAGACGGCCGGGCACAGCACGCCCACAACAGCAACGACGCCGAGCACACAGCTCAAACGGCGGAAATGCGTTCCCATGGGCTGCACTGTCCACTCCGGACGGGAGAAGCGCAGCCCAAGTCACCGTTCCGTGCGAATCACGCGCAGTTTCCGGTCACCTGATTCAGCGTTCTGCTTCGCAGCGTCACGCAGAACCTGCACAACGGAAGAGTCCAAATCAACCGGGACGACCAACGTGTACTCACCGGCAGGAAGCCACGAGAGATCGGTCAGGCTGTCGTACAACGCGTCGAGGTTCTGCCCGAACCACGACGGAAAGTCGAGCGCGGAGGCAATCGCCGAGATCGCCGCCGACTTTTCCGAAACGAGAATGTGTCGTTTCATTTGCTCACGTCCACGACGACGAACGTCGAATAGTGGTCGCCGGTGTAGAAGACTTCCTTTTCCGAACCGGTGACGAACCGGCGCGGGCCGCGGTCCGGACTACCGGGCGTCGGCACCGTGTACTCCTTGTAGTACCCGGACTTCTGCTGCGGCAGCCGCTTCTCCCGGTTCTCGAACGTCACGCCGTCGTTGCGCGGATACGGGAACGGGCCGTTCGACTCGATCAGCTTCCACGTCTTCACGGCCTCGGCGGGCAGCTTCGACAGCGCCTGCACGTCCAGGCCCGAGACCTTCGCGCCGGGAACCCCGCCCGCCGGGACGGATACCGACGTGCTCGGCGAGCCGCTGCTGCCCGGGCTCGTCCCCGTGCCGGAGACGTTGTCCTTCACGAACCAGCCGACCACGACCAGGGCGATGAGCCCGACCAGTGCGACGGTCAGGCGACGACCAGGGCTCACGCGGCTACCTTCTCCGGTTCGGGCTCGGGCTCGGGAGCCGCGTCGACCAGCGACGCCGGGTTCTTCGCCCGCCAGTCGACGACGCGGTCGATCAGCCGCGCAACGCCCAGGCAGAGCGGCAGGACCACGATCATCACGACGGGGAACTGCACGGCGACGGGCAGCTGCACGAGCCACAACTCGACGCTGTCCCACCACTGCCAAAGCCAGTCCACGAACCCGAGCTTAGTCTCGTGACCGGCGTCACGGCTTTTGGCCAGGCCCCGGGTCGGTATGTTGCGAACCATGTTCGCCGTTTACGCAGCAGAACCCAGTCCTGAGAACCCGCTGGCCTCGCTTCGCGTCGGCGAGCGCCCCGACCCCGAGGTCCCGAACGGGTGGGTGCGCGTCGCGGTCAGGGCGGCCAGCCTCAACATGCACGACCTGTGGACGTTGCGCGGCGTCGGCATCAAGCCCGAGCAGTTCCCGATGATCCTCGGCTGCGACGGCGCCGGCACCCTCGACGACGGCACCGAGGTGGTGCTGCACTCCGTCATCGGCGACCCGAACTGGTCAGGTGAGGAGACGCTCGACCCGAAGCGCACGCTGCTCACCGAGAAGCACCAGGGCAGCTTCGCCGACTACGTCGCGGTCCCGGCCCGCAACGCACTTCCCAAGCCCGCCGACCTGTCGTTCGCCGAGGCCGCCTGCATGGGCACGGCGTGGCTCACGGCGTACCGGATGCTGTTCGTGAAGTCCGGTCTGCGTCCCGGCCAGACGATGCTCGTGCAGGGCGCATCGGGCGGTGTCTCGACCGCGCTCATCCAACTGGGCCGCGCCGCCGGTTTCCGCGTCTGGGTCACCGGCCGCACGGAGGAGAAGCGCGCCCTGGCCACATCGTTGGGCGCCCACGACGTGTTCGAGTCCGGCGCCAGGCTTCCCGAACGGGTCGACGCGGTGTTCGAGACCGTCGGCAAGGCCACCTGGTCGCACTCGATGAAGGCGCTCAAGCCCGGCGGCATCGTCGTGATCTCCGGCGCGACGTCCGGTGACGCGTCGGCGGCCGAGTTGCAGCGGCTGTTCTTCCTGCAGTTGCGCGTGGTCGGCTCGACCATGGGCACCCGTGAGGAGCTGGGCGACCTGCTGAAGTTCTGCTCGCTCAACGGCATCAAGCCGGAGATCGGGGCCGAGCTGAAGTTCGAGGACGCCGAGCAGGGCCTCAGGGCGATGCTCGACGGAGAGACCGCGGGCAAGATCGTCTTCACCCGCTCGTAAACAGCCCGATCGGCCAAAAATCGGCTCCCTGATTGGTGGGTCCGGCCAAAGCGCGTCACATTTGACACGCATAGGTTCAGCCGGACCCACCATCAAGGGAGCTGACGGCATGACGACCCAGGGCGTCTTCAGGCGCAAGCCCATCGACCAGATCGCCGAGGACAAGGGCGACGGGCTCACCAGAACGCTGGGCCTGTGGCAGCTGACCGCGATCGGCATCGGCGGCATCATCGGCGCGGGCATCTTCTCGCTCGCCGGCGCCGTCGCGAACAAGACGGCCGGCCCGGCCGTGCTGATCTCGTTCCTCATCGCGGGTATCGCGAGCGCGGCGGCGGCGTTCTCGTACGCGGAGTTCGCGGGCCTGATCCCCAAGGCGGGCAGCGCCTACACCTACGGCTACGCGGTGCTGGGTGAGATCGTCGGCTGGTTCATCGGCTGGGACCTGCTGCTCGAGTACACGGCGATCGTGGCGGTGGTCGCGATCGGCATCTCGGGCTACTTCACCGAACTGCTCAGCCTCCTCAACATCCATCTCCCCCAATGGATGCTGGGCGCGCCAGGCACGGAAACCCAAGGCGTCGAACCAGGCAGCTACAAGGTGAACCTGTTCGCGGTGATCCTGTGCCTGCTGATCGCGTACGTGCTGAACCTCGGCATGAAGAACGCGGCCCGGTTCGAGACCACGCTGGTGTACCTGAAGATCGCTGTCGTGCTGCTGGTCATCGCCGTCGGCGTCTTCCACATCAACACCGACAACTACAACCCGTTCTTCCCGTTCGGCCTGAGTGGCGCTTTCACCGGTGCCGCAACGGTCTTCTTCGCGGTGTTCGGCTACGACGCGATGAGCACGGCGGCCGAGGAGTCGAAGGACTCCCAGAAGCACATGCCCAAGGCGATCATCTACTCACTCGCGGTCTCGATGGTCCTGTACGTGCTGGCCTGCCTCGTGCTCACCGGCATGGTCAACTACAAGGACATCGACGCCGAGAGCGCGTTCGCCACGGCGTTCGCGGACATCGGCTACAACTGGCTGGGCATCATCATCAGCGTCGGCGCGATCCTCGGCATCACGACGGTGCTCTTCACGTTCCTCCTGGGCGCCGCCCGCGTCGGTTACTCGATGAGCCGCGACGGCCTGCTGCCCCCGTGGTTCGCGAAGACGCACCCGGTGAAGCACGTGCCGTCGCGCATCACGTGGGTGCTGGGCATCGCCTCCGCGGTCATCGCCGGGTTCCTGCCGATCGCCGAAGCCGCCGAACTCACCAACATCGGCATCCTGCTGGCGTTCGTCGTCGTCTGCGTCGCCGTGATCGTGTTGCGCTACAAGCAGCCCGACCTGCCGCGCACGTTCAGGACGCCGGGCATGCCGGTGGTGCCGATCATCGGCGTGATCTTCTCGATCTGGCTGATCACGTTCCTCAACCCGGAGACCTGGCTGCGGTTCGCGATCTGGTTCGTGATCGGCATGGCCATCTACTTCGGTTACTCGAAGCGCAACTCCGTCATGGAGAAGCAGTCCAAGCGGTGACCTGCTGATCGAGCACGGGCAGCGGCACCGGTCCGAGCCCGATCACGAGGTCGTGGAACGCCCGGACGTCGAAGCGGTCGCCCAGCCGGGCGGCCGCTTCGGCACGGACGCGCTGGATCTCCAACCGGCCCACCATGTACGCCAGCGCCTGGCCGGGCACCTCGATGTACCGGTCGATCTCCGACTGGATCTCGGGCTCGGGCATCGCGGTGTTCTCGCGCAGGTAGTCGACGGCCTGCTGCCGGGACCACCCGTACGCGTGCAGCCCGGTGTCGACCACGAGCCGCCCGGCCCTCATACCGTCGAGGCCGAGCATCCCGAGGCGTTGCTCGTCCGACGAGTAGAGCCCCATCTCGTCCGCGAGCCGCTCGGTGTAGAGGCCCCAGCCCTCCAGGTACGCCTCGATGAACGCGAACCGGCGGAGGTTCGGCTGCTCGGTCTCGGAGGCGATCGAGAGCTGGTAGTGGTGGCCCGGCACGGCCTCGTGGAACGCCGTCACCTCGGACAGCGTGCGGCTGCGTTCGGTGGCGCCCAACGGGTTCAGCCAGTACGTGCCGAGGCGCGACCTGTCCAGCGGTGCCGGTTGGTAGAACGCGATCGCCGCCGTCTCGCGCTCCGCCTCACCCACCAAACGGACCTCGCAGCCGATCGACGGCATGCGCCCGAACCACTTCGGTGCTTCGGCCTCGGCCCGTGCGATCGCCTCAGCGGCGTGCGTGACCATCTCTTCTTCGTTGTCCCACAACAACTCTGTGCGCAACCGCCGGAAGATCTCCGTCACGTCGGACGTGCCCCACACCCGTGAGCCGATCTCCGCGTACTCCTCGCGCAACGACGCGATCAGGTCCAGACCGAGGCGGTGCAGCGCCGCCGGCGTGTACGAGGTCGTCGTGTAGTTGCGGACGAGGTTGGTGTAGTTCTGCTCTCCCTCGGGCAGCCAGCAGATGCCCGGCTTGTCGTCGGGACGGCCTTCCACCGACGTCAGCACATCGCGGTACCCGGCGACGGCCGCGCGGATCCGCGGTGAGGCCGGGCCTTCCCACTCCTGCTCCGGCGACGCGAGGAAGCTCTGCATCCGCGTCACACCCGTCCTCAGGTGCCGCGCCAACGGCCGCCGGTCCGAGTCCCGCAGCCGTGCGGTCGCCTGCTCGACGTACCGCGCGATCTTGTCCTGCCGCTGCGACACGTCCACCCTCGCCGCGATCATGAGCAACGCGGTGACCGGAGCGCTCATGCCGGTCGCGACCGTGTGCTCGACCAGCCTGGCGTCGATGCGGGCCACGATCGTCTCGCCCTGGTGCCGCAGCACGGCGAGCGTGACGGGATCCAGGTCGCTCGTCGAGGCGCGCTCCAGGATGCCGGTGATCCGCGCTCGCAACGCGGCCTCGCCGTCGGTGCTCAGGTCCGTGAGCTTGTCGTCCCACCCGGCCATGCCGTACATCGAGGCCAGGAACGGCGAGAAGTCCATGGCCGCTTCGAACATCTCCTGATCGAGTGACATCAGGGCCTCCCCGCCCAGTCGGTGACCAGGTCGTTCAAGGTCGAGAGCGGCACCACGCCGTTCTCCAGCACGAGGTCGTGGAACTGCCGGACGTCGAACCGCGTGCCCATCTTGGTCTCGGCCTCGGACCGCAACCGCTGGATCTCCAGGCGCCCCACCATGTACGCCAGCGCCTGCCCCGGCGTCTCGATGTACCGGTCGACCTCGGAGTCGATCTCCGAGGCGTCCATCACGGTGTTCTCGCGGAGGTAGTCGACGGCCTGCCGCCGCGACCACCCGAGCGCGTGCAGGCCGGTGTCGACCACGAGGCGTCCGGCGCGCATCGCGTCGAGCCCGAGCATGCCCAGCCGTGCCTCGTCCGACGAGTACAGGCCCATCTCGCCGGCCAGCCGCTCGGTGTAGAGACCCCAGCCCTCGATGTAGGAGTCGATGAACGCGAACTTGCGCAGGTTCGACAGCGACGTCTCGGCGGCGATCGAGAGCTGGAAGTGGTGGCCGGGAATGGCCTCGTGGAAGGCCGTCACCTCGGACACCGTGCGGCTGCGATCGGTGGCGTTGAACGGGTTCACGAAGTAGATGCCGGGACGGGACCCGTCGAGAGCGGCGTCCACGTAGTACGCGAACGCGGCGCTCTGGCGGTCCATCTCGGGCACGAACCGGACCTCGCAGCGTGCTTTCGGCAGCCGGCCGAACCAGTTCGGCGCCTCCGCCTCGGCCCGCGCGACGGCCGCCACCGCGCTGGTGAGCATGTCGTCCTCGTTGGCCCACAACAGGTCCGTGCGCAGCCTCCGGAAGATCTCCGGCACGTCGGCCGTCCCCCACACCCGCGAGCCGATCTCGGCGTACTCCTCGTGCAGACCGGCGATCAGGTCGAGTCCGAGATGGTGCAGTTCGGCAGGGGTGTAGGACGCGGTCGTGTAGTCGCGGACGAGCTTGCGGTAGTTCTCCTCGCCGTCGGGCAACCAGCAAAGACCGGCGTGCTCGTCGTCGCGTCCCTCGATGGACAGCAGGAACTCGCGGTACTGCGCGAACGCCGGTCGCAGGTCCGCGTCGCCCTCCCACTCCTGCTTCGACGATGCGAGAAAGCGCTCGACGTGGGCCGCGCCGCCCTGGACGTGCCGGCGCAACGGCCTGCGGTCGGTGTCGCGCAGCCGTTGCACCGCCTGGTCGAGGAAGTGCGGTACGAGGTGCAGCCGCCGGGAGAAGTCGACCTGCGACGCCATCCTGAGCAAAGCCGCGACCGGGGCGTTCAACCCGCGGGACACGGAGTGCTCGACCAGCCGGGCGTCGATCAGGTTGATGATCGAGGTGGCCTGGTGCCGGATCACGTCCTTGGCGACCTGGTCCTCGTCGCTGTCGTCGACGCGGCTCAGGATGTCCGCGAGCCGGGCGCGCAGAGCTGCCTGGCCGTCGACGCTGAGGTCTTCGAGCCGGTCGTCCCAGCCGGGCACGGCGACGACGGTGGCGAACGTCGGCGACCAGTCCATCATCGCCGCGAACGTCTCTTCGGAGAGCGAGGTCACGCTCTCCTTCTTAGCCGCGCTTGAAGCGCTCCGCCAAGGAATTGACCACATCCGTGAGCTCGTCGTGGAGCCTTCGCACGATGTCGGCGGCCGGTTCCGCGGTCGCCAGCGGGTACGTGGTGCCCGCCCAGAGCGACATGACCTCCAGCTCACCGGTCGCGCGCACCGGCTTGGTGAGGTGGTGCACGTTCGGGTACGCGGCGGGCGCGTGCGGGCTGTTCTCGATCAGGAACCGGTTGACCAGCCCTCGCGCCGGCCGTCCGGTGAACGCCCGCGTCAGCGCGGTCCGGCGGGCCCCTTCCGCGAGTGCTTCCCGGTGCGCCACACCGGTTCCGGCCTCCGGGCAGCCGAGGAACGCGGTGCCGAGCTGCGCCGCGACCGCCCCCGCCGCCAGCACCGCGGCGACGTCGGCCCCGTTCATCAGCCCGCCGGTCGCGATCACCGGCAGGTCGACGGCGTTGCGCACGAGCGTCAACGCGGCCAGCGTCCCGTACAGCTCGCCACCACCGGGCGAGATGCCGTCGTCGGTGAACGTGCCGCGGTGGGCGCCGGCGTCCGCGCCCTGCACGCACAGGACGTCCGCGCCGATCTGCTGCGCCTGCCGGGCCTCGCTCGGTGTGGTGACCGTCACGACGATCGTCGTCCCGGTCGCCTTGAGCCGCTGCACGTCGTCGGCGTCGGGCAGCCCGAACGTGAACGACACCACCGGCACCCGCAGCGCCAGCACCAGTTCGAGTTTGGCGCCGTAGTTGTCGTCGTCCCAGCGCGGGTCGCCGGGCACCGCGCCGACCTTCTGTGCGCAGGCCTTGACCCGGTCCACGTAGGACGAGATGTCGGCGGTCGGCCGCGTGCCGGGCACGAACAGGTTGACCCCGAACGGCTTGCTGGTGAGCTGGCTCGTCTGGGTGATCTTCTCCGCGAGCTGCTCGACGGTGATGTAGCCGGCCGCCAGGAACCCGAACCCACCTGCGTCGCTCACCGCGGCGACCAGCTCGGGGGTGGAGGCGCCACCTGCCATGGGCGCGGCGATCACGGGCACGGCCAGCGTGTGGAACATGAGCACAACCTAGTTGGACCGGGCGGTGGATGCCCGGTGAAGCGCCTGTGTCCTTGATGACGCAACGGCATTTGGGCGAACTCTGCCTGAACTGTGTCGTTCACTTTCCGTCCACGCTGGTAGGGCAAGGTGTCGGGGTGATGCGGCGCGTGTACGTCGTGGTCCTCGACGGACTGCGACCCGAAGACGTCAGCGAGGCGCTGACCCCCACCCTCCTGGCCCTGCTCGGCGAAGGAACCTGCCTGGCACCCTCGGCGGTGCCCGACCTCGTGACGTCGGTGCGGGAACTGGGTTTCCACACGGTCCTGCCGGATCCCGACCACCCGGCCGACGCGTTCACGTCGCACGCCCTGCACACCGTGATCGACGAAACCGATCCCGACCTGGTGTTCGTGAGGTTCGGCGACGGCGACCCACCGCTGGGAATCGTCCGCTCGTTGGCCGTGCGCACCGCGGACGAGCAGGTCGGCAAGCTGGTCCGCCACCTCAAGGCGACCGGGCGCTGGGAACGGTCGGTGCTGGTGGTCGTCGCCGGCGGATGCGCCGCGGTGTCCTTGCAACGCCACATCGACGCGGACTCGTTGCTGAGGGGCAAAGTCCTGGTCGCGAGTGGTGAGCTTCGCTGGACCGGGCCGGCGTCCGATCGGGCGGTGGCGTTGAGGCATCTGGAGTCCGTGGTCAGCAGGGTGCCCGGGCCGGCGGCACCGGTTCCGCTGCTCGCCGCCGGCGGAGGTCTGTCCACTGTGGATGCCGCACCGGCGGTGGGGAGGCTGTTGGGCCTCCCCGAGCCGCCGGCCGGTCAGGCCATCATCTAGGGCAGGGAGTCCAGGTGAGGGGCGACCGTGTTGGCGAACTGCCAGTTGTTCGACGCGTCCCAGTTGATCGACCACGTCATGGCGCCGCGGATGGACGGCCAGGTCGTGCTGGGCTTGAACGTCCCGCAGTTGGTGCCGCGGGCGAGGCAGCTGAGCGCGTTGTTGACGTTGGAAGGCGACTGGTAACCGCCACCCGCGCCCGAGGGTGACGCCGGCAGGCCGAGGCCGACCTGGTCGGCCCGCAGACCGGACTGCAGCTGGATGCACGCGAGCGCGGTCAGGAAGTTGACCGTGCCCTGGCTGTAGACCTGCTGGTCGCAGCCGAGCATCGAGCCGGAGTTGTAGTACTGCATGTTGACGATGGTCAGGATGTCCTTGATCCCCAGCGCCAGCTTGAAGTACTCCGCGCCCGTGTTCTGCATGTCGATCGTCTGCGGCGCCATCGTGATCACGTTGCCGCCACCGGCGTAGATGCTGCGCAGTGCCTGGCCCATGTAGGTGGCGTTGACGCCGTTCTCGAGGTCGATGTCGACGCCGTTGAAGCCGTAGTTCGTGATCAGCGACTTGATGCTGTTCGCGAAGTTGTTGGCCGAGTTGGAGTCGCTGACGCTGATGGTGCCGTTCTGGCCACCGACGCTGATGATCACCTTCTGGCCGCGGTTCTGCAGGGTCCTGACGTCGGCCTTGAACTGCGCGTCGGTGTAGCCGCCGAGCTGGCTGCTCAGCCCCGAGTCGAGGTTGAACGCGACCTGACCCGGCGTGCCCGTCGCGTCGGCGAACGAGACCGCGATGATGTCGTAGGTGGTGGGGACGTCAGCCAGCTTGAGTGCGCGCGCACCGTTGTAGAAGTTCTGCCAGTAGCCCGTCAGGACGTGCTTGGGCAGACCGGTGTTCGGCGGGTTGCCGGTCGTGGTGGTGGTCGTGGTCGTCGTAGTAGTGGACGTGGTCGTAGTGGTGGTCGGCGGCGTGCCGGGGCCGTCGAGGTTGAAGTCGTCGGCGAAGTAGGCGGGCTGGCCGTACCAGCCGTGCACGTAGATCGTGACGCTGGTGGCGCTGCCGCTGGTGAAGTCGACGGTGAGCTGCTGGAAACCGTTCGTGCCCGGCGTCCAGGTCTGCTTCTCGACGCCGCCGGTGACACCGAGGTAGACGTAGCTGCCCTGCACCCACGCGCTGAGCTTGTAGGCCGTGTTCGGTTGCACCGTCACGGTTTGCTTGCACTGCGCGTTGCTCTGCCCGACCGGCGCGCCCTGGAGCGCGTAGCTGCCGGTGCGCTTGGTGCTCGTGGTCGCGCTGGTGCCCTCGGTGCAGGTCCAGCCGCTGAGATTCCCGGCTTCGAAGCCGCTGTTGGCCGCGAGGTTCGCGGCGACGGCGCTGCCGTTGATCACCAATACCAGACCGGCACAGGCGAACAGCGCGGACAGCAGGGCTATAGCTGCTCGTCTGGTCTTGGACATGGTCCACCTCCACACATCATGCGGCGGCCATGTTGTGAGTTGCCTAAAAATGGACTAGACCACTGCCTCCGGTCAAGCATTGCGCTGGTCATCGGATGTATTTACTGTGTGCGTGCCGCCGCTTGTCGTTGAGGAGTGGCATGCGCGTATTAGCTGTTCTGGCTCTGCTACTGGGATTTGCGACACCGGTCTCAGCTTCTCCTGGCTGGGTGGCGGCCTGGGGATCCGCGATGCAGACACCCGTGACATCGGATGTCAGCGGCACCTCTTATACGGTCCGAAACATCGTCCGGCTGACCGTGGGCGGTTCCACCGTCCGGGTGCGACTGTCGAACGTCTTCAGCTCCGGCGACCTGACCGTGGGCAAGGTGTCGGTGGCCCCTCCCGGAACCGGTGCCGCGCTGCAGGACAAGCCGCGCCGGGTGACTTTCCGCGGCCGCGAGTCCGTCGTCGTGCCGCGTGGCGGAGAGGTGCTGTCCGACCCGGTGGCGTTGAAGACGCTCGCCGATTCCTCGGTGGCCGTGACGATCTGGGCTTCCGCCGCACCGGCCGTGGCGACCTATCACCGCAGCGCCTTGTCCTCCAACTACGTGGCCGCCGGCGACCACGCCCGTGACGTAGCGGGCACGGCGTTCACGCAGAAGGTGTCGTCCTGGTACTACCTGTCCGAGGTGGCAGTGACGTCCTCGGTCCGCGGATCCGTGGTGGCGCTGGGTGACTCGATCACGGACGGCTCCGGTTCCACGGGCGGCGCCAACCGCCGGTGGACCGACGTGCTGGCCTTGCGCACTTCTCTCGGCGTGGTCAACTCCGGCATCTCCGGCAACCAGCTTCTCCACGACGGCACGTACGGCGTCTCCGGCATCTCGCGAACGCCGCGGGACGTGCTGGAGCGGTCCGGCGCGCGGACGTTGATCGTGCTGGAGGGCATCAACGACATCAAGGCCAAGCCCGACGCCACGTTCGAGGAACTGCGCGACGGATACAAGAAAGTCATCTCTCTCGCGCACTCGAAGCATGTGCGTGTGTTGGGCGCGACCATCACGCCGATGGGCGGCTACGCGAACTACACCGACGCGCGCGAGGCCGTGCGTTCCGCAGTGAACAAGTGGATTCGCGAGTCGGGCGCGTTCGACGGCGTGGTCGACTTCGACGCTGCCGTGCGGGATCCGCTGAAGCCGACCTACCTGCGCGAGGAGTTCGCCAAGTCGGACCACCTGCACCTGACTGACGCCGGCTATCAGGCCATGGGCCAGGCGGTGGACCTCTCGCTGCTTTAGCTTGGTGCGCGTGTTCACCCTTTCTGACGCCATCGCCCTCGCCACCTCCGCCCACGACGGCCAGGTCGACAAGTCCGGCCGTCCGTACATCGGGCATCCGCTGCGAGTGATGGCATCGGTAGAGGGTGAACACGCGCAGATGGCCGCCGTTCTGCACGACGTCATCGAGGACACCTCGGTGACCGCTTCCGACCTCACGGCTCGTGGATGCCCTCCTGCTGTGGTCGACGCCGTCGTGGCGTTGTCGCATCTTCCGGAGGAGCCGCAGGACGTCTATCTGCGCCGCGTCGCCGCGAACTCGTTGGCACTCACCGTGAAGCGCGCAGACATCGCCGACAACCTCTCCCCCGCTCGCATGGCCCGGCTGGACGCCGCCCTGCAGGAGCGTCTGCAGACCAAGTACGCGACCGCGCTGAGGTTGCTCGCCGAGTTCGTGAGTTAACTAACTTCTTCATCGGTACAGGTCGTCTGAACAGGGTGTATTATCGAACCGTAACCAAGATTGGAAGGACAAGATGACCCGCCACGACCTGTCCGTGAAGTCCCTGCGCTCGAGCCTGGCTTCGCGCCGCAACGCTCGTCTTCAGCGTCAGAGCCTGGAGCGGCAGTTGGCCAGCTACACCACCGAGAGCGACCGAATCGAGCTGGACGCCATCCTCTCCCGCCACAGCGCCGAGGAGACGAGCGAGCTCCGTTCGATCATCAACCGCCAGGCGATGGACCGCCTCCTGCGTTCCGCCTGACCGGTTCCCGTGTGGGCCACCCCGGCAACGATGCCGAGGGTGGCCTTTTGCGTTTCCGGGCCCCGGCAACCGTGAACGGCCGTCCGCGGGTGCCCCTCGCCGCGTGACGGCGCTAACGTCCGGCCATGCGTCGAATCCTCGCCACGGCGTTGGCCGTGCTCGCCCTGGTGTCGGTGCCCGTGGCGAAGGCCGACCGGGTGGTCACCGACTACCAGGACCCGCTGCAGGCGATCCCCGCGGTGAGCCGGCCGCCGACGAAGTCCTGCGCGGTCACGGCGATGCGGCACACGTTCGCGAACTCGTACGGGCAGCCGTTCGTGGGCACGCTCGCGCCGCCACCGGAGTGCGCCGGGCCGTGGTCGAAGGTCGTGCTGGACTGGACGGGACACAGCAAGGGGCGTCAGTTCGACCGGCTCGCCGGGTTGTGGATCGGCGGCGCGGAGGTGTTGCGGACGTCGACGCCGGAACCGGACCCGTCGGGCATCGTGTGGCACTTCGACCGGGACATCACGGCTTTCGCGCCGCTGCTGACCAAGGCGCAGCCGTTCGTGGTGGATCTCGGCAACGTCGTCAACGACACCTACACCGGGCCGTTCGACATCGAGGTGACGGTCACCTACTACCAAGCTTCCCCTCGCTATCCGGCGCCTCGGCAACCTGACGTGGTGCTGCCGCTGTCCGCTGACCCCTCGTTGCCCGGCTGGCAGTTCCTCAAGGACGGCAAGAACTTCACGAAGCAGCTCACCGTTCCGCCGAACACCGCGAAGCTGACCGCCGAGATCTACGCGCGGGGCGGCGGCTGCGAGGAGTTCTGGTGGTCGAACGTGCCGAGCGACCTCGCCGCCCGCTTCCCGGACGCCGGACTGTGCGGCGGCGGAACGTATCGCGAGGTCGAGGTGCGCGTCGACGGGCGGCCCGCCGGCGTGGTCGCCCCGTACTCGGTGATCTACACCGGTGGCGTGGCGCCGATGCTGTGGCGACCGATCTCGGCCATCGACGCGATCGACACGCTGCCGTACACGATCGACCTCAGCCCGTTCATCGGAACGCTGACCGACGGCAAGGCGCACACGATCGACCTGGTGCCGCCGCGCGGGATCGTCGACGACTGGACGTTGGGCGGAAACCTCTTCGCCACCACGGATCCCGGGGTTCGGCGGGTGACCGGCACCTTGGCTTCCGCGGATGTACCCGCGGCCGAGGTCAGGACTTCCACGACCGGCACGGACCTGGACGTGACGATCAAGACGCAGGTGCGGCGGGCGTGGCGGACCAGCGGCGTGATCAGGACGTCTCACGGCACGCAGCAGGTCTTCTCCCAGGGCGCTTGGACGTTCTCCAACACGACCTCGCTCGCGGAGAAGGCGACCAAGCAGAAGACCGACCAGAAGGTGACCGGCGCGTACTCGTCAGCGGGCAGGCTCGACGGGTTCGACTTCCCGCTCAACGTGGACGTCACCCAGAACATCGTGAACGACAACAACTACCGCATCGACGCGAAGGTCCACATGGGACGTCGCCTTTGGACGGTCGGCGACGGTGCTCGGTTCTCCGACGACACCCTCGACACGCAGGGCGGTTTCGGGCGGACGAACGGCGTGCTCTCCTACGCCGACGGGTCCTCCGGCGAACGCTGGCGCGGCACGGTGGACGGCCGCTTCCACCAGCGCACGCTGAAGACCGAGCACGGGTACGTGGTTCCTCAGTAGAGACGCTTGATGGTCAGCACGTTGTCCTTGCGCGACTCCTGCTGACCATCCGGCCCGACGAGGGGCCGCTCGACCACCTCATCGGTGATGACGATCCAGTTGTCCGCCAGCTTGAGGTGGTCGAGCACGTCCTTGGTGGTCGGGAAGTAGTGGTCCTGGTGCGGCGACCACGACGGCGCCGCCGCGTGCCCGCCGATGATCAGGTGCCCGCCCGGCGCCACGGCTTGTGCAGCCTTCTTGAGGATGCTGTTGCGCTCCCCGTCCTCCTCCACCGGCGAGTGCAGAAACTGCGCGCTGACCAGGTCGTACAGCCCCTCGGGAAACGTCTCCTTGAGGTCGTGCCGCTCCACCGCGAACTCGACCCCCTCGTCGAACGCGTGCTTCACCGCCCGGTCCAGCGCCACCTGCGACACGTCCACACCCAGCACCCGCCAGCCTCTTTTCGCCAGCCACACGGCGTCGCCGCCCTCGGCGCACCCGATGTCGAGCGCGCTGCCGGGCGTGAGCCGCTCGGCTTCCCGGACCAGCAACGGGTTCGGCTTGCCGGACCACACCTGGTCCCGCTCCGAGTAGAAGGTCTCCCAGAACTCCTGCGCAGTCGTCATGCCGTCAACGATGCGCGCGCCCGTGCTGTACTGGCAACTCTCGTTGCCGAACTAGCAACGCTGGACGTCCCACTGCGACTGGGCCAGGCTGAGCCCATGAGCAAGGTGACCTGCGACCTGACGATCTCCCTCGACGGCTTCTCCGCCGGGCACAACCAGAGCGAGGACCGCCCGTTCGGCGACGACGGCGGCGACGGCTGGGGCAGCAAGCTCCACGCCTGGATGGAAGACCCCGCGGAAATGAAGCTGCAGCTGGACAAGCTGGCCGAGACCAAGGCGTTCATCATGGGCCGCAACATGTTCGGGCCGGTCCGCGGCGACTGGGACCGCGCGTGGAACGGCTGGTGGGGCGACAACCCTCCGTACCACGCTCCGGTCTTCGTGCTCACGCATCACCCGCGCGACCCGCAGCCGATGGACGGCGGCACCACGTTCCACTTCGTCACCGACGGCATCGACGCGGCGTTCAAGCTCGCGCGCGAGGCGGCCGGCGACGGCAACATCTCGATCCACGGCGGCGCGACCACCATCAACCAGTACCTCGCGATGGGCGTGATCGACGAACTGCGGCTGCGCATCGTGCCGATCACGCTCGGCGCCGGCACGCGGTTGTTCGACGGCGTGCCACCGCTCAGCCTGGAACAGGTGGAGACGCGGGCAGGCAACGGTTTCACGCACGTCACCTACCGCGTCGGCAAATAGTCGGGCAATTGCGCTCACGACGGGACTCGAACCCGCGAATCGCCGCATCGACAATGCGGTGCCCTAAAGGTTGTCCCGTAACGCTGTCTCGGCGTGATCGATGATCTTGGCGTGGATCAGGTGATCAGTGCGGAGCGGCCGGAGTGGGTGCCGGTGTTCACGGGCTTGCCGGTGCCGGTGTTTCGCCGGCTCGTGCGGATCGTGGC
>NZ_JBEXVQ010000028.1:0-130505 GCF_040629405.1 Lentzea sp. NPDC005914
ATCGCAGCCCACGCACGATCCGTCAACTCACCACGACCAACCACCGCAGAGAAATACCAGACGCCCTGATCAGCTGCTTACAGGACAGGCTCTAGAACGTCGCGTCGCGCAGTTGCCGGCGCGACGTCACGCCGACCTTGCCGAACACCTTGCGCAGATGCCATTCCACCGTGCGCGGGCTGATGAACAGGCGCGTGCCGATCTCCGGGTTCGAGAAGCCCTCCCGCGCCAGCCGGGCGATCTGGTACTCCTGCGCGGTCAGCTCGTCGGTCGGCTCCGCGGTGCGCTTACGGGCCGTTTCACCCGTTGCCTGTAGTTCGCGCCACGCCCGCTCAGCGAACGTGGGCATGCCACAGGCCGTGAGCATCTCGTGGGCCGTGCGGAGGTGGTCACGTGCCTCGACGCGTTGGCCCTCACGGCGCAACCACTCGCCGTACAGCAGGTGTGCGCGCGCCAGTTCGGTCCGCAAGCCCGCGTCACCGAAGTGGTCGATCGACTCGCGGAAGCCCTCAGGAGAGCCGTTCAACGCGCGCAGCCGGGCCTTGATGCCTGACGACCAGGCGGTGTCGACCCAAGCCGAGGAACGGTCCAAAGCATCGGCGACTAACCCGGCGTCACCGGTGCGGGAGGCGGCCTCGGCCAGTTCCGCGGCCACGAAACAGGTGTAGACCAGGGAGTCGGAGGAGAACACGCGGAGTGCGGCGTCGCGGGCCAGGTCGTGGCGGCCGAGTCCGTTGTGCAGGACCGACAACGTCCAGTCCGCGATGGTCGCAAGGCGTCCCTGCCCGTCGGCACGCGCTTGCGCACCGACGGCAGACGCCAGGTCCTCGCCCCGGTAGGCGGCCTGCAGCAGCACCGCGTAGCCGACCGGCGGCGTGCCGGTGACCTCGGAGATGCGCTGGTCCTCCTCGATCAACGCTTGTGCGGCGGCTGGTTCGCCGGCCAGGAGTTCGTTGTCCGCCAAGAAGTTCAACGCGAACTGCAGCTGCACGAGCGCACCGGCGTCGCGGGCCAGGCGGACCTGTTGCTGGGCGAACGCGCGCCGCGTCTCGAAGTCCCACATCTCCGAGGCGATGATGCCGCCCGCGCGGTAACCGAAGAGCCACGGCAGACGGCTGATGTCCTCGGCACCGACCTTCAACCCCCGCACCTCGTCCAGTGCACGCGTCATGAAAGGCACGGACGCGGCATAGCCCGAGGTGATGCGCGAGGTGAGTGACTGCAGAACCAGGTCGATCGCGCACGGCGGCGTGCGGGCAGGGGGTGCGTCACGGGCGGCGTCGGCCAGTGGCGAACCGGCCCAGATCGCGGCCGACAACGCCTCCAGGTGGGTCTCGCGGGCGAGGTCGGCGTCGAACGGGGTCAGCCGGCGAGCCGCGCTGAACAGCAGGGGAGCGGCCTCGGCGACCCGGCGCTGGTCGAACGCGATGTGCCCGCGCAGGTGCTCGATCTCGGCGCTGCGGCGCTCGTCCGGCGGACCGGCCTCCACCGCCGACAACAACCGCAACGACGCGTCCAACGCACCCGCGTCGCGTTTGGCACGGGCGGCCGCGAGCTCGCGGTCGGCACGACGGCCGGGTTCCGGCGTGAGCACCGCGGCCTGTTCGAGGAACGCGGCAGCGGCCAGCAGGCCACCACGGGCCTGCGCGCGCGACGCCGAGTTCGACAGATCGGCCGCCACCTCCTCGTCCGGTGAGGTGGTGCCCTGGGCGCGGTGCCACGCACGGCGGTCCGGGTCGATCAGTGCATCGGTCACGTCGGCCAACGCCCGGTGCACGCGTTGCCGGTCCACAGCGGACGCCGACCGGTACACCGCCGACCGCACCAGCGGATGCCGGAACCGCACCCGCGCCCCGAACTCGATCAGCCCGGTGCCCACCGCGGCAGCCGCGGGGTCAGCGCCTAGCCCGAGCAGCCCGGCCGCGCGCCACAGCAGGGTCGCGTCACCGAGCGGTTCGGCGGCCGCGGTCAGCATGAGCAGGCGCGTGTCGGCGGGCAGCGGTTCGATCTGGCGGACGAAGCTCTGCTCGATCCGGCTGGTCAGCGGCCCTGGATCGAGCCCGTCGCCCGCCTCGCGCGGCAGTTCCAGCAACGCCAGCGGGTTGCCGCGGGCCTCGGCGACGATCCGGTCGCGCACCCGGCCGTCCACCGGCCCCTTGATCACCGACTCGAGCAACGTGCGGGCGTCCGCGTCGTCCAGGCCGCGCACGAACAGCTCCGGCAACCCGTCGAGGTAGTCGTTGCCCTCGCGCAGCACGAAGACCAGCGCGATCCGTTCCGCCAGCAGCCTGCGAGCGACGAACCCGAGCACCGCGGACGACATCGAGTCGAGCCACTGCGCGTCGTCGACCAGGCATACCAGGGGCTGCTCGTCGGCGACCTCCGCGAGCAGCGTCAGCACCGCCAGACCCACCATGAACCGCGTCGGCCGGGGCCCCGCAGCCATGCCGAACGCGGTGCCGAGCGCCTCGCGCTGGGGTGCGGGCAGCTTGTCGAGCCGGTCGAGGAACGGCACGCACAACTGGTGCAGCCCGGCGTACGGGAACGCGCTCTCGGCCTCCACACCCGCCGCACGGGTCACCCGGAACCCCGAGGCCCGCGCCGACACGTGGTCGAGCAGCGCGGTCTTGCCGATACCGGCCTCGCCCCGCAACACGAGCACCTGGCCCGCACCCGACCTGGCCTGCGTCAACAGGCGGTCCAGCTGCTCGCCCTCGGTGCGTCTGCCCAGGAGATCGTCCGACACGGGCACGAGCCTACGCACCAGGGCATCACCAGGGGGTTCCACGGGTTCGAAGGGGTCCCTGGCGGGAGCAATCTCTAGTTACCGAAGAACGAACGAAGGAGATGGACCAGATGGACTTCAAACTCGAGGTGGCGGTCATCCCGGTGAGCGACATCGACCGGGCGATCCACTTCTACAAGACGCTCGGATGGCGCTTCGACGCCGAGTTCGCGAACGACGAGGGCTACCGCCTCACCCAGCTCACCCCGCCCGGATCGCCCGCGTCGATCATCTTCGGCAGCGGCGTGACGAACGCCGAGCCGGGCAGCACCGAGGGCCTGCACCTGATCGTCGACGACATCGTGGCCGCCCGCGAGGACCTGATCAGCCGCGGTGTCGAGGTCAGCGAGATCTTCCACGACAAGACCGGCGTCTTCCACCACGCCGGCACCGACGGCAGGGTTGCCGGTCCCGCTGCCGACCGCGCCAGCTACGGCTCGTTCGCCTCGTTCAGCGACCCCGACGGCAACGGCTGGGTGCTGCAGGAGGTCACGACGCGCCTTCCGGGACGTGTGTGATGAACCAGTACGACGTCATCGTCATCGGCGGCGGGTCACCCGGCGAGCACTTCGCCGCGGCCGTCGCCGAGGGCGGGCTCCGGGTGGCGATCGTGGAGCGCGAGCTGCTCGGCGGTGAATGCTCGTTCTGGGCGTGCATCCCGTCCAAGACGTTGCTGCGGCCGGGCGAGGCCGTGGCGGCAGCGCAGGACGTGCCCGGCGCACGCGAGGCGATCACGGGCAAGGTAGACGCCAAGGCGGCGTTGGAGTGGCGCGACTTCATGGTCTCGTCCTACGACGACGCGGGCGGCGAGAAGTGGGCCCGCGACGCCGGCATCGACGTGCTGCGCGGTGACGGCCGGATCGCCGGCCCGAACACCGTGGCGGTGGGCGAGCAGACCTACACGGCCGACCACATCGTGATCGCCACGGGCTCGGCGGCGTTCATCCCGCCGATCGTCCGCGACCTGCCAGGGCTGTGGACGAACCGCGAGGCCACCGGTGTCAAGGAGATCCCGGGCCGGCTGCTGATCCTCGGCGGCGGACCCGTCGGAGTCGAGATGGCGCAGGCGTTTCTGAGCCTGGGCTCCGAGGTCGCCCTGGTCGAGGGCAACGACCGGCTGCTGCCCCGCGAACCGGAGGCGGCCGGCCGTGCGCTCACCGAGGCACTGGCCTCCGACGGCGTCGAGCTCCACCTCGGCGTGCACGTCACCGCGGCCCGGTTCGAGAACGACGAGTACGTGCTCGACCTCCCGGACGGCACCCAGCTGCGCGGCGACAAGCTCCTCGTCGCCACCGGCAGGCGCCCGCGGGTCGAGGGCATCGGACTCGAAACCGTTGGTGTCGAACCGAACCCGCGCGGCCTGGTCACCGACGAACGCATGAACGTGACCGACGGGATCTGGGCGGTCGGCGACGTCACGGGCCAGTGGAACCTGACCCACGCCGGCAAGTACCAGGGCCGTGTCGCCGCCGCGAACATCCTCGGCACACCGGCCGAGGTCGACTACACCGCCGTCCCGCGAGTCGTGTTCACCTCGCCGGAAGTCGCCGCAGTCGGTGCGGCAGAAGGAAAGTACACCGCAACAGCCCACCTGTCCGGCGTCGCGCGCACGGCCACCTACACCCGTGAGTACGCCACGCGACCCGGATTCCTGACCCTCGTCTCCGACGGCGAAGTCCTCACGGGCGCCTACGCCGTCGGCCCCGAGGCAGGCGAGTGGCTCCAGCAGGCCACCCTCGCGATCCGCGCGAAGGTCCCGCTGTCCGTGCTGCTCGACGTCATCCAGCCGTTCCCCACCTTCTCCGAGGCCTTCCTCAACGGCCTCCGCGATCTGACCAAGGAAGTAGCGAAATGAAGGCTCTGACCGAGATTGACATGAAGCTCGAAGTGACCGTCATTCCCGTGACGGACGTCGAACGCGCCAAGGAGTTCTACAGCCGCCTGGGCTGGAGGCTCGACGTCACCCCGCCGTGGGTCGTGCAGTTCACCCCGAACGGTTCCAGCGCGTCCATCCACTTCGGAGAGGGCGTCACGACCGCGCAACCCGGCTCCGGACGGCACTTCCTGATCGTCTCCGACATCGTCGAGACGCACGAGGCCCTGCTCGCCGAGGGCATCAAGGTCGGACCGATCTACTACGGCGGCCCGGACGGCCCCGTCGAGGGTGTGGACCCGGAGCGCCGCAGCTACTTCTCGCGCGCCGAGTTCAGCGACCCGGACGGCAACCTGTGGATCCTGCAGGAGGTCACGACCCGCCTGCCCGGCCGCGTGGACGCCGACGACACCTCCTACGCGTCGATCACCGACCTGGCCTCGGCGTTGCGCCGCGCCGCTTTGGCCCACGGTGAGCACGAGAAGCGCAACGGCGGCGAGTTCGACGAGAACTGGCCCGACTGGTACGCCGAGTACATGGTCAAAGAACAGACGGGCCAGGAACTCCCGCTGTAGTTTCGCTTGTGTGATCGAGGAAATCGACCGAGCGCTGCGCGGAACGCCATCGAAACTGGCGTTCCGCGCGCTTTGTTCTGTCGCGGACGCGGATTCGGTGCCCTACTGCGAACAACAGCTGGCTTCGTGGCCCGACGAGCTGCGCGAGGCACCGTGGTCCTGGCTCGCGGCACTGGAATCCGGCTTCACGAAACCGACGTGGCCGCTCGTCCGGTCGCTCGACCTCTCGTCGCGCCGCCAGGGACTGCGCTATGCCGCGTTGCCCGATCCCCGCAGGCCTGAGATGCGTGCGGTGACCAGGATCCGGCTCGGCTGGCCGAGTGACGAGGAACTGGAGGCGTTCACCGAGACCGCCGACCGGTGGGAGAACCTGCGGTCGTTCAGCGTCCGCATGGTCACCGACGACGACACCGACGTGCTCGCCCGGTTCGCGCGGACCGACGCGGCCGCCCGGCTCGAGTCGTTGGTGCTGGTGAGCGTGACGGACACCCTGTGGCACTTCGGAAAGCCGTCGTTCCGGCTCCATGGACGGACCCGGCTGCGTCACATCGGTGTGATGGCCGCGGACTTGGCTCACCTGCTGCGGGAAGGGCTGGCGCCGGACCTGCGGTCCGCGGAGGTGCTCGTCGCGACTGCCGACGAGGCTCGCGAACTGGCGTCCTGCGCGGGACTGGCGTCGCTGGAACGGCTGGAGATCGGCTTCCGGTGCGGCAAGAACGGCGAGCAGCCGCTGTGGAGACCGTTCTTCGGCAACGTGATCGAGGCCGACGAGGAGGCGTGCGCGGAGTTCTTCTCCCGCGCCGATCTGAGGAACCTGCGCAGCTTGCGGGTGCGCGGCACCGTGATGGGACTCGGCAGGGAAGGGCTGGGTGCGCGCGGTGTCGAGGCGATCCTTCCCGTGGTGCCCCAGCTGACTGAGCTGACGCTCCAACTGCTGCCCGTCGACGACAAGTCCATCGGCCAGGTGCTGAGTGCCGTCGACCACGAGCGCATCGAGAAGCTGGTGCTCTCCGACCTGGTGGCCACCGACCACCTGGCTGATGCCTTCGCCGGTCCGTTTCCGCGCCTGCGTCACCTCGACCTGAGCCACAACCACCTCGGCGCGGACGGCGTCCGGCGACTGCTCGGCGCGGGCATGCCCGTGCTGGAACACCTCGACCTGAGCGGCCGCTGGGGTGGATCACCGCACTACGCCCGCCCTGACCTGCAGCCCGTCGGCGACGGTGGTGCGCTGGCAGCGGCTGGGCTGGAGAACCTGCGAACGGTCAGGCTGTCGGCCATCGGACTCGGGCCGGAGGGACTGGCCGCGCTGCTTCGGCTGGACGGCCTGGAAGATCTCGACGTCTCGGGCAACCCGATGGGCAGCCTGCCGCACGCGCCGGCCTGGGGGTCGGTGCGGACGCTGGACCTGGCCGACTGCGGACTGAGCGACTCGGATGTCGCCGCGCTTCCCGCGGAGAGTGCCTTGGTGAGCCTCTCGTTGGCCTACAACGGTTTCAGCTCGGACGGGGCTCGCGCGCTGGCGTCGTGGCCGGTGTTGCCGCAGTTGTGGATGCTCGACCTCCACGACCACACGATCGGCGACGACGGGCTGGCCGCGCTCGCTTCGTCTCGTGCGGCACAGCGGTTGGTGGAGCTGGACGTGGAGCAGGACGTCTGGAACGCGCACCGGCGCTCCTATCTCACCCCGTTGCCCGCCGAAGTGCTGGCCCGGGAGTCGTTTCCGGCGCTCGACGCGATGTTCCTCGGCACGATCGACGAGTACCACGGCAGCAGGAACAGCACCGGCGTGCCCGAGTTGCCCGTTGATCCGCGCCCCGAACTCGTCGCGTTCATCGATCATCTCGACGACGACTACGAGGCACCCGAAGAGGATCGCCCGCCCCAGGAGAACGACTTCCGCACCAACCGGGCGGAGGCTTGGGCCGGGTATCTGGCCGACGCCGAGGACTTCGCGCGGCGAATGATGTCAGGTGAGATCGGGTGGCCGCCCTAGGGGTCGTCCCTGATGTGGATCCGCGTTGTCGCGGCTTGACTTCCTGCCAACGAGGGAGGCCGGGATGAAGGCGATCGTCCAGGACAGATATGGCTCGGCGGACGTGTTGGAGCTGCGAGAGGTCGAACGGCCCGTGCCGGCCGAGGGAGAGGTGCTGGTACGGGTGCGGGCGTCGTCGGTGAACGCCGCCGACTGGCACATCATGCGCGGCGACCCGTACTTCGCGCGGCTGGTCCTGGGGCTGCGCGGGCCGAAGTCGCGGATCCGCGGCATGGACTTCGCGGGCGTGATCGAGGCGGTCGGGCCCGGCGTGAGCGGGCTGCTGCGGGTGGGGGACGAGGTGTTCGGCGAGGCCGCGGGGGCCTTCGCCGAGTACGTCTGCGTGCCCGCGCACCTGGTGGAGCACAAGCCGTCGAACCTGACGTTCGAGCAGACGGCGACGCTGCCGCTGGCGGGCAACACCGCGTGGCTGGGCCTGAAGGACCTGCAGGCCGGGCAGAAGGTGCTGATCAACGGCGCGTCCGGTGGGGTCGGGCTGCTGGCGGTGCAGATCGCCAAGGCGCGCAAGGCCGTCGTGACCGGGGTGTGCAGCACGCGCAACGTCGAGCAGGTGCGCGCCGTGGGGGCGGACGTGGTGATCGACTACAGCTCCGAGGACTTCGCGAACGGCGGCGAGCGCTACGACCTGATCTTCGACCTCGTGGGCAACCGGTCGATGAGCGAACTGCGGGGTGCGCTCACGCCGGACGGGACGCTGGTGCTGTCCGGGGGAGGCAGCTTCACCGGCGGGGCGTTGTTCGGGCCGTACCGGTTGATCATCCAGGGCAAGGTGCTCGGACCGTTCGCGCGGCAGCGGCTCGTGGTGCTGGAGGCCAAGCCCAGCAAGGAGAACCTGGCCGCGCTGCGTGAGCTCGCCGAGTCCGGGCAGTTGGTGCCGGTGATCGAGCGGACGTATCCGCTGACCGACGCGCCCGACGCGATCCGGCACGTCGAGACCGCGCACGCGCGGGCGAAGGTCGTGGTCACGGCCTGACCGATAAATCGCTGGCGCCGCGCGGGCTGTGGCGGCAACGATCCGCGCATGGTCGAGGCTCGCGTCCGCGGTGGAATGGTTCGGGGCACTATGGAATCGGGTGTCGCGGTGTTCCGCGGCATCCCTTTCGCCGCGCCCCCGGTGGGTGCGTTGCGTTTCGCCGCACCCCGGCCGGCTGCCGCGTGGGACGGCGTGCGGGAGGCGGTGGCGTTCGGCCCACCGCCACCGCAGCCGGGAGCCTTCGGCATGGACCAGGTGGGCGCCAAGGGCGATGACTGGCTGACCGTGAACGTCTGGTCGCCCGACCCCGCCGCGAACCTGCCCGTCATGGTGTGGATCCAGGGCGGCGCCTACGTGTTCGGCACGTCCGGCCTCGCCGAGTACGACGGCGCGCGCCTCGCCCAGGACGGCGTGGTCGTGGTGACGTTCAACTACCGCGTGGGCATCGAGGGCTTCGCGCTCATCGAGGGCGCGCCGCCGAACCGCGGTCTGCTGGACCAGGTCGCGGCTTTGGAGTGGGTGCGCGACAACATCAGCGCGTTCGGCGGCGACCCCGGCCGCGTCACGGTGTTCGGCCAGTCCGCGGGCGGTGGCT
Source organism: Lentzea sp. NPDC005914 (assembly GCF_040629405.1). Lineage (NCBI taxonomy): Bacteria > Bacillati > Actinomycetota > Actinomycetes > Pseudonocardiales > Pseudonocardiaceae > Lentzea > Lentzea sp. NPDC005914. The sequence goes on from NZ_JBEXVQ010000028.1 coordinate 8,858, forward strand.
CGGTCGCGGCGCTGCTGGCGATGCCGCGCGCCGCGGGACTGTTCCACCGCGCGGTCGCGAGCAGCGTGCCGGGCCCGTTCTTCACGCCCGAGCTCGCCGCGGACGTCACGGCCGCGTGCGCCGCCGAACTGGGCGTGAGTCCCACCGGTCTGTCCACTGTGGATCCCGAGCTGCTGCCGGCCGCGGCCGACGAGATCATGGCCAAGATCGGGCAGTTCACCGGGCGGTGGGGACAGGCCGCGCACAAGCAGGTCCCGTTCGCGCCGATCGTCGACGGCGACGTCCTGCCGACCACTCCGTGGGAGGCGGTCGCCGGCGGCTCCGCGAAGCATATCGAGCTGATCGTCGGCCACACCCGGCACGAGCAGCGCGTCCTCACCCTGATCGACGGAATGCTCGGCCAGGTGACCGAGCAGCAGGCGGCCACCGCGCTGGACGTGTTCGCGCCCGGCCCGGACGGTACCCGCCGCTACCGGGAGAGCTTCCCGGCCGCGGGCCCGGAGGAGCTGTACGACCTGGTGTGCTCGGACTGGCTGTTCCGCATGCCGTCGCTGCGGCTCGCGGAGGCGCAGGTCGCGGCGGGCGGTCGTGCCCACGTGTACGTGCTGGCCTGGCCGGCGCCCGGCATGGGTGGTGCTCTGGGCGCGTGCCACGGCCTGGACGTGCCGCTGATGTTCGGCAACCTGGACCGCGGCCGGCCCGCGGTGTTGATCGGCGACGTGACGCCCGAGGCGGCGGACCTGTCGGACCGCATCCGTCGCGCGTGGACGGGGTTCGCCGCGCACGGCGATCCGGGGTGGCCCGCCTACTCCGCCGACCGCTTGACGCATGTCTTCGACGTCGTGGATCAGGTGACCGCGTATCCGGAGGAGGAGTCCCGGCTGATCTGGCAAAACCACGCCTTCGCGGCGCTCTCGCCGTCCTAAGGGGAGCGTCCGGCCGAGACGAAATTGTCGCGCGACTTTGTCGGATTTGGCGGGCTTTTGCCTCTTTTTACAGGACCAACCGAGTGATGCGGATAGGTTATTCCTGCACCTTGTGGCTTAGATGCGGGCGAGATGTTCACCGCCGCCGCTCGAGGTCCTGGGAGGTTCCATGTCCGTCAAGCGGATCGCGGTCGCGACAATGGCCGCGGCCGGCATCGCCGCGGCCGTCGCCGGTTCACGTGCGGACACGTCCACCGCGGTCGAACCGGTGGCGGCGTCCGTGCCTGCCTTCGATCACATCGTGCTGGTGATGTTCGAGAACAAGAAGTACTCGACCATCAACGGAAGCTCCAGCGCGTCCTACTTCAACCAGCTCGCGGCGCAGAGCGCGAAGTTCACCAAGTCGTTCGGCATCACGCATCCGAGCCAGCCCAACTACGTGGCCCTGTTCTCGGGTTCGACGCAGGGTGTCGACGACGACGCCTGTCCGATGAACCTCGGCGCGAAGGAGAACCTGGCGACCCAGCTGGCCGGCGCCGGGAAGAAGTTCACCGGGTACTCGGAGGCGATGCCGTCCGACGGCTACACCGGGTGTTCGAGTGGCACCTACAAGCGCAAGCACAACTCCTGGGTGGACTTCAGCAACGTCCCCGCGTCCAGCAACCGCAGGTTCTCCTCGTTCCCCAGCGACTTCACGAAGCTCCCGGGCGTCGCCTTCGTGACCCCGGACATGTGCAACGACATGCACGACTGCTCGGTCGGCACGGGCGACAGCTGGCTCAAGAAGAACCTCGACGCCTACGCGAAGTGGGCGAAGACGCACAACAGCCTGCTCATCGTCACCTTCGACGAGGACAGCGGGACCTCGGTGAACCAGATCTTCACCATGTTCACCGGTGCGCACGTCAAGGCGGGCAGCTACAGCGAATCGATCAACCACTACACCGTGCTGCGGACGATCGAGGCGGCTCACGGCCTGCCGGGTATCGGCAACGCGGCGCAGAAGTCGCCGATCCTGGATGTGTGGCAGTAGTCGTGTACCTGTCGACGATCGGCCGCCGGGAGAACCCCGGCGGCCTGTCCAGGCGGACGCTCGGCGCGCTGGGCGGAAACGTCCTGGCGCTGGGGACGGTCAGTCTCGTCACCGACATCTCGTCCGAGATGGTCACCGCCGTGCTGCCGGTCTACCTGATGCTCGGGCTGCATCTGAGCCCGCTGTCCTACGGCTTGTTCGATGGCCTGTACACCGGGGCGACCGCCGTGCTGCGGCTGGTCGGCGGGTACGTCGCCGACCGCGGCGGGCGGAAGAAGGCCGTCGCCGGGATCGGGTACGCGCTCTCGGCGGTGGCCAAGCTGGGGCTGGTGGCCGCGGGGTCCTCGGCGGCCGCGATCGGGGCCGTGCTGACGGTCGACCGCACGGGCAAGGGACTGCGGACCGCGCCAAGGGATGCGCTGATCACCTTGTCCGCACCGGAATCGATGCTCGGGCGCGCGTTCGGCGTGCACCGGGCGATGGACAGCGCCGGCGCGTTCGCCGGGCCGCTGGTCGCGGTGGCCGTGCTGGCGGCGGCCGGATCGTCCACCGGCGCCGACGGTTTCGACGCCGTGTTCGTGACGAGCTTCTGCATCGCGGCCTGCGGAGTGCTGCTGCTCTGCTTGTTCGTGCGGGACCGGCGTTCGGCGGCGGCGACTGCGGCGAGCGTGTCGCCTCGCGCGGTCGGCTCGCTGCTGCGTGACGCCAGAGTGCGGCGGCTGCTGCTGGCGGCCTGCGTGCTGGGAATGGTCACCGTCGGCGACGGGTTCGTGTACTTGTTGTTGCAGCGCAAGGAAGACATCGCGAACGGATGGTTTCCGCTGCTGGCGGTCGGGACCAATCTCGTCTACCTGCTGCTGGCCGCGCCACTGGGCGCGCTGGCCGACCGGGTCGGCCGCCTGCCGGTGATGCTGTGCGGCTACGGCGGGCTGGCCGGGGTGTACCTGCTGCTCCTCAGCCCGGTGGCGGGGTGGCCGCTGTTCGCGCTCACCCTCGGGCTCTACGGCGCCTTCTACGCCGCGACCGATGGTGTGCTGATGGCGCTGGCCGGCCCGATCCTGCCCGAAGCGCTGCGCACCACCGGCATTTCGATCGTGCAGACCGGCCAGGCGTTGTCGTACTTCGCCTCGTCCGTCCTCTTCGGACTTTTCTGGCAGGTCTGGGGTGCGGGCACTGCCGTCGGTGTGGCCGCCGGCATGGTGCTCATGGCCGTCGTCGGCACCGCCTTGCTGCTGGTCCCGCGCAAGGTGGTGCGTGCGTGACCACCCGGAGCCGGATCCTGCTCGCACTCGTCGGAGTGGTCGTCCTGACCGCGGCCGCGGTCGTCTACACAGGACTTGTCCGAGCCCGCAACCGTGACGCCACCGCGACCACGGACACGGTGACTCTGACCGGTCCGCGCTTGTTGTTCCGCAGCACGGCGGACGCCGAACGCGGGCACCTCGTCACCGTGGCGGCCGACGACCCCGGAGGTGCGCGTGCGGTGTCGAACGTGACCTGCAACCGGGTGTACGCCGCCGGCGGCACCGGACTCTGCCTGCGGCCGGAGAACGGGTTGACCACCTACCAGCTCGTCGTGTTCGACGCCGCGCTGGCGGTGAAGCAAGAGATTCCGCTGGTGGGCCTGCCCAACCGGGCCAGGGTGTCGCCCAGCGGGCAGAGGGTCGCGTGGACCGTCTTCGTCACCGGGGACTCCTACAACGGCGGGAAGTTCTCCACGCGTGCCGGGATGCTGGACACCACGAGCGGCGCTCTGGAGGGAACGCTCGAGGACTTCGGCGTGACGGTCGACGGGAGGCCATACCAGGCCGCCGACCTCAACTTCTGGGGCGTCACGTTCGCCCAGGACGAGAACCGGTTCTTCGCGACGATGTCGACCGGGAACCACCGATACCTGGTGGAGGGCGACTTCACGGCGCGGACCGTGCGCACGGTCCGCGACAACGTGGAGTGCCCGTCCCTGTCGCCGGACGGAAAGCGGATCGCGTTCAAGTCCGCTGTGGACGGTGATCCTGCGAAGGGCTGGCGGATTTCCGTGCTCGACCTGGCAGGTGGCGGCATCACACCGCTCGCCGAAGGGCGCGGTGTCGACGATCAGCCTGCCTGGCTCGACGCGCGGACCGTCGCGTACGCGATCCCGCGTGGCGGCGGGCACTCCGACGTCTGGGCGGTGCCGGCGGACGGGTCGGGGCAGGCACGGCTGCTGATTCCCGAGGCGGAGTCTCCCTCCGCACTCGGACCACCGCGCTGATCGCTCTGGGAATACCTGCCGCCGGGTGACGTTGTACGCGCCGGAAGGAGGTTCGATGAGCGACTTCAAGGTGCACGACACGACCGGCTACGACTTCAACGCCTACCAGCCGAACGGTGAGGTGGCGGCCGACCGCTGGGTCACGGCGACGCACCTGTTCGACGACCACGTGGAGACTCCGGCCGACAAGTGGGAACGCGCACAGCTGCTGTTCGAGGCCCGCGACTACGTCAAGGCCGCGCAGCTGCTCGCCGAGGTCGTCGCGGAAGTGCCGTTCCAGACGGACCTCTGCCTGCTGCTGGCCCGCGCCTACTACCACTCGGCCCAGCTGGGCAAGGCCGAGGCGCAGCTCCGCGTCATCGTGGACCGCGACCCGGTCGAGCACTACGCGCACCTGCTGCTCGGGCGCACGCTGGAGCGGCAGGGCCGGCCCGAGGAGGCCGCACCCTGGCTCCGGCTTGCCGCGGCGTTCGGTGGCGAACTAACCGACGTCTAGCTTGGCGAACGCTCGCAGGATCCCTGGCGCGACACGGCTCGCAAGTCGTGCCGCCTTCGCCTCGACCGTCACCGGGACCACCGGGCGGTTGCGGCGGACGGCGCGCACGATCTCGTTCGCCACGCCCTCGGGACCGAAACCCCGCCGGGCGTAGATCCGGGACGCGCGGTCCTGCTTGCGGCTCTGTTCCTCGGCGCTGACGCCGGAGAACGTCGTGGTGGCCGTGATGTTCGTGTTCACCAGCCCGGGACAGATCGCGCTGACGCCGATGGCGTGCGGCGCGAGCTCGGCTCGCAGGCAGTCCGAGAGCATGAACACCGCGGCCTTGCTGGTCGCGTACGCGGAGAGGATCTTCGACGGCAGGTAGGCCGCCGCCGAGGACAGGTTCACGATGTGGCCGCCCTCTCCGCGTTCGACCATCAGCTCACCGAACGCGCGGCAGCCGTGCACGACACCCCACAGGTTGACGTCGAGCACCCGCTGCCACTGCTCCGTCGAGGTCGACAGGAACGACCCGGAGTGGCCTATGCCGGCGTTGTTGACGACAACATCGGGCACGCCGTGCTCTTCGGCGACCTGCCTCGCCCAGGCCCGTACTGCATCTTCACTGCGGACGTCGACCTCGTAGGCGTGGCCGTCGATCATGGCCGCGGTCTCCTTCGCCGCAGTGAAGTCCACGTCGGACACCACGACCTTCGCGCCAGTCCTGGCGAACGCCACCGCGGTCGCCCTGCCGATGCCGCTGCCGCCGCCGGTGATCACGACGAGTTCACGCGGGGGAGTGGAATCGGCGATGAACTCGCTGATCATGCGGGCGAGCTGCGCGGGGTGGCTGAGCGGCGCCCAGTGGCCCGCGGCGATCTTTCGGCGGCGCAGTGACGGCACCCAGCGCTCCAGGTCGAGCGGCCGCGTGTCGATGTAGCGGTCGCGGGTCGGCTGGATGACCTGCACCGGCATGGGTGCGACGCGGTGCCGTGGTGCGCCCATGACCTGGCGGATGTTGGCCCGGTACAACGAGATTCCGCGCACGGCATCCCGGGTGATCGTGCTCGCGGGCTTGGCTTTCACGCCCTCCAGGCGCTGGAGCACGCCTCCCCAGCGCGGCCCGAGGTAGAGGCGCCAGAACAGCGGTGCGAGCACCGGCAGGTGGAACGCGGCGATGTACCAGGATCGCAGGAACTGCCGGACGTGAGCGATCGACAAGCCTTTGTGCGACCAGTGACCCATGTGGTCGAGGCACGGCCCGGAGATCGACGTGAACGTGGCGATCCGCGCGCCGGGCGTGGTCACGGCCTCCCACGACTGGATCGAGCCCCAGTCGTGACCGACCAGGTGCACCGGCTCGTCCGGGCTGACCGCGTCGATCACCGCTGAGAGGTCGTTCGCCAGGTGTTCGAGCCGATAGCCGTCCTCAGTGGACGGTGGCGTCGACTCGCCCGCGCCGCGCACGTCGTAGGTGACGACCCGGAAGTCCTTCTCCAGCAACGCGGCCACGCGATCCCACACGGCGTGGGTGTCGGGATAGCCGTGCACCAGCACGATTGTTGGCCCGGTCGTACCGCGCACCTGCACCGCGAGGTCGACTTCTCCGGAACGCACCTTCACAGCTCCTCCAGGACGAGTCGGTCACCGGTTGGCCTGTCCACGCAGATCCGCACGCCGCCGACGTCGCACGTCCCGCAGAACCCCTGCCGGCACGAGTAGGCGACCGACGGCCGGAAGTCCCTGATGACGTCGAGCGCGGACCGGTCGGCGGGCACACCGAGGGATACCCCGCTGCGGCGCAGTTCGACCGTGAACGGGCGTCCGCCGACGATCGGCGGCGGGCTGAAACGCTCGAAGTGCAGCCAGCGCGACGAGAACTCGCCGCGCACCTGCTCGAGCATCGACGCCGGGCCGCAGCAGTACACCGCGCCTCGCGGGTGCGCGTCGGTGAGGAGAGGCCCACCGCGTCCGATCCTGATGTCGACCTGGCCGATAGGCAGCTCGTCGAGGAACGGCATGGCTTTCGTCGACCGCCCGCAGTAGACGAGCCGCCAGTCCAGGCCTCGCCTGGCCGCAGCGTGGACCATCGGCAGGATCGGCGTGATCCCGATGCCGCCCGCCACGAACACGATCGGCCCGATGCCGGCGAACGGGAACGCGTTGCGCGGCCCGCGCACCTGGATCCGGTCACCTACTTGCAGCGCTTGGACTTCACGTGACCCGGCGCCGACCTCGCGGACCGCGATCCGATAGGTCTGCTCTGCCGGGTCGCCGCACAGCGAGTACTGGCGGCGAAGTCCGCTCGGCAGGTGCAGGTCGACGTGACAGCCGGGCTGCCAGGCGGGCAGTGTCGTGCCGCCGAACCGCAGGCTCACCACGTCGTCGGCCACTCGTGAGCGCTCGACAACGGTGAGCCACAAGGCATCCCGCGCTGTGCCTGGACGTGCGCGGCCACCGAACCGCGAGACCGCGGCGTCGTAGAAGTCGCCGAACTTCGTGAGCGCTTGGAGCATCAGTGCGCCTCGCGAGCAGCAGGCGACGACGCCAAGTACGCGATGGCCTGTGACGTCGAACCTTCCTGCTTCGGGTGGTAGGCGGGGTGGAAGTACCGCAGGAACGCCCGGAAGATGTCCGGCAGCTTCGGCAGCAGCCCGCGCCGTCCTGCCCGCATCGCCTCACGCCATGTCAGCCGCACCTTCGTGGTCTTGTCCGCGCGCACCATGAACTGCGCACCCCGAATCCACAGCCAGAACAACACCGGCGCCACGAGCAGCATCGTCCGCGCCCGGCGCACGTACCGGCGGTCGAGGTGGCACATCAGGTCGTAGGCGACACTGCGGTGCTCGACCTCCTCGGCGGCGTGCCAGCGCAGCAGATCGAGCATCACGGGGTGGATGCCGGCCCGGTCGAGCGCGTCGGCGTTCAGCATCCAGTCGCCCAGGTACGCCGTGAAGTGCTCGACAGCGGCCACGATCGCGACCCGCTCGATGAGCTGCTCACGGGCCTGTTCCTCGCTGAGGCCCGGCTTCGGCCCGAGGATCCTGCGGAACACGTGCTCCATCTGCCGCGTGAACGGCCGCGGGTCCAGTCCGTTGGCGAGCAGGTGGTCGAGCACCTCGCTGTGGGCCTCGGCGTGCATCGCCTCCTGCCCGATGAACCCGAGCGCGTCCTCGCGCAACGTGTCGTCGGAGATCATCGGCACGACCTGCTGGAACGTCCGCACGAACCACCGCTCGCCCTCGGGCAGCAGCAGGTGCAGAACGTTCATGACGTGCGTGGTCACCGGCTCGTCCGGGACCCAGTGCATCGGCAGGGTCGACCAGTCGAACTGCACGTCGCGCGGCTGCAGAACGAGGTTGTCCGGCTCCATCACGTACCTCCGCCAAATTACTACGCCCGCGTAGCTTTGTGAAAGCTACGCCACCGTAGCAATATGGACCCGTGAGCACAACGCGCCGCAAGTACGCCCAGCGCCTGCCACCCGCGGAGCGCCGAGAGCAGCTGCTGGACGCCGCCCTGAGCCTGATTCCGGCAGGGTTCGACACCGTGACGATGGAATCCGTCGCCAAACAGGCCCAGGTGACCAAACCCGTCCTCTACGACCTCTTCGCCAACCGCACCGACCTGATCAGCGCCCTGCTCGAACGCGAGGCGGGACGGGCCACCGAGCAGGTCCTCGCCGCCCTCCCGACCGACTTCGCCACCCGTTCCCCGGACGACGCCTTCGCCGACGCCGTCCGCGTCTTCGTGAACGCCGTCGTCGAGGCCCCGGACCGCTGGCGCCTCGTGCTCCTGCCGCCCGAGGGCACGCCACGCGAGTTCCGCACCCAGGTCGAACTGGTGCGCGCGGGCGTCCTGGCCCAGATCGAAGACCTGGCCGCCCTGGGCCTGAAAGAACTCGGCGGCCTCGACGACCTCGACTCAGAGCTGCTGGGCCACGCGATGCTCGCGCTGGCCGAGATGTCGGGCCGGCTGGTCCTCACCGATCCGGAGAAGTTCACGCCCGACCGCTTGGTGGCCCTCGTGTCCCGGATCGCCCACGGCCTGCGCTGAGCGTCATCCCCGCCTGGTGCGGACGTGCGTGAGCAACGCCAGCCCGGTCGGCTCACGACCAACCGACACATCACAGCCGGGCAGCAACGCACGAACAGCCGCCTCGTCGCGCTCGATCACCTGCCACTCCATCAGGTACTCGAGCGGCCACCGGAACGGGTTGCCCACCCCGATGCTGGAGAAGTAGAACGTGCCGCCCGGCCGGCACAGCCGCGTCAGCACGGCCTCGGTCAACCGGACGGCCGCGCGGTCGTTGAGGTAGTCGTACAGACCGCTCACCAGCACCAGGTCGAACGGTCCGAGCTCGGCGACCGGCCCGAGAGCGCGGAAGATGTTGCCGGGCACCACGGTGGTGAAGTCGTTGAGCAGGCCGAGCCGCTTCTGCGCCAGGGTCAGCGCGTCCGGGTCGACGTCGGTGAGCACGAACCTGTCGCCGGGCCGGACGATGCCGGGCGGGATGGTCCGCAGGTCGGGTGCGGCTCCGGAGGCGATCAGCAGGATCGAACGGGGGCCGTTGCGCGGCGCGGTGAGGACGTCGCTGATCAGGCGGGCCTGGTGCATCACGCGGTTGCGTTGCTGCTGGGTGATCGCCGAGCTCTGCAGGCTGGCCTCGACGTGCCAGGCGAGCGTGCCCTGCGTGGCGCCGTTGGCTTGGGCCATCACGTGTTCGACGAGCTGGTAGTCGCTCGGGTAGCCGCGCGCCCACTCCTGCTCGCTGCGCATGAACGGTGAACGTGCGCACGCGGACCGGGCGGGCTGGACGATCGCGGCGATGTCCTCGTCTGGGACGCCGGCGAGGACGCTGGCGCCGATCTGCGTGCCGAGTGTGCGGAAGCGGCCTCCGACCAGCATGTGCGTGGCGGGATCGGTGAGGTTGAACTCCTTCTCACTGCGGAGGAACCCGTCGACGGCGTCGCTGAGCCGGTGCAGGGCGTCCATGCTTTGCGGGAGCACTGTCATCGAACACTTCCTCGCTGCGGCAACGGTTCCAGAGCCTGTCAGCCGGCGCCGCCGACCGACAGAGGCTTTCGGGTAATACGGGGATAACCCTGCTTTGAGTTCACGGGTTGCCCTCGTGGTTCCGGCGGGTGGGAACGAGAACTCTGGGAGCCACTCGAGAGGAGAAGACGATGGAGTGGCTCAACGAGCTCGGATCCTGGGCGTGGGCCCGGCACCACAACGAGCTCAGCTGGTACATCCGGCCGCTGTTCCTGCTGCCGTTCGCGTACTTCAGCTACAGGCGCAGCAGGTGGGGCATCGCGCTCACCCTGGTCGCGCTGGCGACGAGCATGGCGTGGTTCCCCGCGCCGGAGCACCCGACACCGGGCGCGCTCGAGATGCTCGCCTCCGAACGCGAGTACCTGCTGGGAGAGTGGACACCCGCGAAGATCGCGATAGGGCTGCTGGTCCCGCTGATGCTGGGCGGGCTGGCGGCGGCGTTGTGGCGGCGGTCGCTGATCTGGGCGTTGGTCGCGATCAACGGCGGTGGGCTGTTCAAGATTGCGTGGACGTTCGTCGTGAGCGATACCAACGGGGCGGTGCAGCACCTCTACCCCGCCGCGGCCGGGCTGATCGTGGTCGACGTGGTCCTGTTGTTCATGTGGCGGCGCAGGCGGGTCGCGCACGTGGTTGCATCTACCGCGGGAGATCATCGGTGAGGGCGAGTTGTTCCTGCTGCGGGTGGTCGGTGAGTCGACGATGGTCGGCGCGGCCATCGTCGACGGCGACTGGGTCGTGGTCCGAAAGCAGGCGACCGCGACCGACGGAGAGATCGTCGCTGCAATGATCGACGGCGACGTGACGGTCAAGACGTTCATGCGCCAGGACGGGCAGGTGTGGCTGTTACCTCACAACGACGCGTACGAACCCATCAGCGAGAACGAAGCGGCAATCTTCGCTTCGGCAGGGTAGTGGCGATCGTGCGGCGTTTCTGAGCTTCCGGCTGGGACTCAAGATCATCGGTCCGAGCCGACAGTCAGTCAATTGAGAACATCCGCTTCTCGGCAAGAGCGTGTGTCGGAACCGCTCGATCAGCAGCAGAAGAGTGGTAACCGGCCTGCTTTCATGTGGTCGAGTAGTAGGCCACACGCCTGGCGATCTCCGCGTCTAGCGGGCTCATGTCCTCGCTCACCGGTTCCGATGGCGGCCACCACAGGAAGTCCAGCGCTTCGTCGTTCACGGTCAGCCGGGGCACGACCCGGAGCTGAACTCGATAGACAGCGAGGAGTTCCCGGCGCTCCGGCTTCGGGAGATCGAACTCGGCCACCGCAGCAAAGGTCAGGTCCGCCGTGTGGATGCCGGTTTCCTCCCGCAGTTCCCGGACTGCGGCCTGGCGCATGGTCTCACTCGGCTCTCGCATTCCTCCTGGAAGCTCCCACTGTTTGCGCCAGCTGTCGAACATCATCAGGACGGTGTCCGCATGGGTGACAACAACCAGCGACGCGGGCACAGCCACCCGCTCGACCAGACGCGCCAGCTCCTCTTCCGCAGCGAAACGAAAGTCAACCAAGGCGTTACCAGCATGATCACGGATTGGAAGTGCAGCCATGACGCCAATCCAACCGCAACACCGACAGAAGCGCGCGCGAGGAGCCACCCGACAAGTGCGCGTGTCAGCAGAGGCGGCCGTTCATTGGGGCGCGCGATCAGCGGCATGAGCGGACGTTCGGGGTTTGCGCTAGACCTGCCGGCGTCCCGCCATAGCCGCTGTAACGGGTGAGGTTCGCATGCAGCACCTCCTCGCGGTGGGCGTAACGATGGTGGGCGCGTCGAGATAGCAGCGTGATGGCACCGATCGAGTTGAGAGGCAGATCGCCTGGTGCGCGGGAGGTTTAAGCGGTTCCTGGTCTGGTTGCCGTAGGGATCAGGAGCCGCCGCTGGGGCGACGACAGGGAGATCACCTCCGTACGGGCACGTGAGATCGGTTGTGGACTACTTCGGCAGGGGATCGCCGAAGTCAGCTAGCTGGTAGTTCAGTGACAGCGCGATCACTGCTGCGAATTGGTCGACGAGTGCTCGGGCGGAACGCCATGCCCAGGCAGCACAACCTGCTCCCAGCGCATGATCGGGAAACCATGCGTTTCCGCTCCCGGCCATCAACCTGTTGTCGGGAAACCTCCCCGCTAGTCCGCCGCTCATCTTTGGCTGGAGGCCGTCCCCGACGTCTTCCGGGCGGTAGTGAACCAGGTAGTTGCGAAGGTCAATGAGCAACTTGACGTCCTGGTACGGCGAGCTGCCGTGATCAAACGGTTCGTGGTCGCAGAACTTGAGTGCCTGCTTGTACTTGACCAACACCTTCACGTGCCCGTTGTTTGTCGCTTCCCAGAACGCGGCCATCAGCCTGAGAGGTCCCTCACCCAGCGCGCCAACGTTGCTGTGATGCCCATCGGCGGCGTCTTGGAAGATCTCGTTGATCGCAGCCTCAAGGAACATCACTGACTCCGCTACGGCGCTCAACACGAGGCCGCGGAGACGAAGGTTGAACGCGGCGCGTCCGCCGGCGAGCTCGGCTTCCAGCGCATCGGCGGCTTCAGCCGCGTAACGGGCTGCGTAGAGGTGGTGAGTGGACAGGTAGCTGCGCATCGTGAGGGTTGCCGTCATGGTGGCGGTCGCTGCAAGTGCGGCATGCCCGCGCAACCGAACTACGGCCGGGTCGCCCTCAACTCCATGTCACTCATGCGATGACGGTAGTCCCCCGAATGCTGGTCTGCCCGCACGTGCATCTGGATCTGACCGCCACTACGTCCAGATCGAGAGCGGGAACCACTGCGGGATCCGCTCGTAGTTGTCGGGCGCGTGCTGGCGGATCGGGTCGAGGAACCGGAAGCCCAGGTTGTCGAACGACCTGCCGAGCCACTCGTAAACCCAGGTGGGAGCGGGTAGTTGTGGCGCTTGAGGGCGTCGTGGACGTCAGCGATGCGCCTGTCCACACGATGCTGACCTTGCGCAGCTGCTCATGCTTGGGGCCGTGGGGAACCATCGCCATGCGCCGGTTCGGCGAGTCCGCGACGCGCACGCCGTCGGCGTTCCAGCCGCCGGCGAGCCCCAGGTCTTCCCGGAGCATGTCGGCCAGCTCCTCAAACGTGGTTCGGGGAGCTGTGCGGGCGGGAAGTCTCAGTTGTGTGCCACCGGCTTCTTGAACGCAAGTCGATCTGGAGATCAGCCTGGGCGCCGAGCTTCGCTACGCCCGATCTGCGGCATGAGAGTGCGTTGTTGTGGTGCAGCTCGTCCGCCGCATCCAGCGTGTCGAGGTAGTGGCGCGCGCAGACTCTGCTGGCCGAATTGAGTCCCTGGCAGGCCACCCCCACTGGGTAGCCGAACCTCTTGGGGAGGCCCAGTCTCACAACTCGACCAACGCCGCGACACTTGTCCGGAATGCGTCTTCCGCGGATCGGAGATCACGGTCAGGGTTGTAGAACCGACCGCGCTGAGCGTTGGCACTGAGGGTCTCGAGCGCCTCGGGCGTGGCACGTGCCATGTTCAAGAGGCGACCAATGCTGAACGTTGCCGCTACGACCGATGCGGCTGATCCTAGGGTTTGTTGAGCACCTTCACCCGCACAAACAGCACAGCCGCACGGTCTGCGGGCAAGCGGGTAATGGTCAGCATGACCCAGCGTCCCTCATACGTTCTGATGCAGATCTGCGAGCCAACCCGAACCTCGGCGAGGGGTACGTTGCCACCGCCGTGCTCCGGAAGTCGCTTGCACACTTCTGGTGGGTCGTCGGCGTCGACGAGGTGGATGACATTGAATGCGTTGGTATTCCGAAGATCTACGCCACTCAGTTTGTCTTTATCGGCCAGCGGGCTGGTCCTGTACAGGTCGAGGAAATCGTAGTCTGGTGAACGCTGGTTGTTGGTTGAATGCCAGTCTGGCGGTTTTCCCGGAGGAATGTCGAGATCGTAACCAATGCCAGGCTTCACGGCCAGCTCGTACTCATTGAGTATCGCTGGCACCTGCGGATTCGAACTGTTGTCGCCGCTTGCGGTGTTTCCGGCTCTAAGCCAACCCAGTTCCCACGCCACGATGCCTCCGGTGGCCAACGCCATGACAGCTGCAAGCAGCCACAGGCGGTAGCGCGTGCGTGATGGCCGGTCAGGTGGCGGTTCTGTCGCGGACTCCACCGTTAGGTCAAGATCGGGATCTTGCCGGAGGATGCGTTGCTGGAGCTCTTGGAGCGCCGCGCATGGGCTGATGCCGACTTCCTCGGCGAGCCGTTCGTGGGTCGCCCGATATGCGGCCAACGCTTCGGTCTGACGACCGCATCGGTAGAGAGCCAGCATGAGGAGCTCGGTCAGATCTTCGCGCTGCGGATTCTGCTGCGATAGACATGCCAACTCGTCGATGACCTGGGTGTGACGACCGAGTGCAAGGTCAGCCTTGATCCGCAGTTCTGTGGCGACGAGTCGAAGCTGATCCAGCCGGCGAGCTTCCTGCACGGCTGCGGGAACGTCCGCCAGTTCGGCGAACACTCGGCCACGCCACAACCGCAGCCCTTCGACCAGCACGGCTTTGGCTGCTTGTGCGCGGCCGGCCTGGAGCGCCGCACGCCCTTCGCTCACGCAGTGCTCGAAGCGCTCACTGTCGATTTGATCAAGTCGGACGTCCAGTTGGTAGCCGCAGGAGACCGTGCGGACGATCTTGGGTTCCTGACGGGCGCGACGATCAGGCTCGAGTAGCTGACGCAACTGGCGGATGTAGGTCTGCAGCGTGTTCTGTGCCGTGGTGGGCGGCTGGTCACCCCACAGTTCCTCGATGAGCGCGTCCGAGGTGACGGGCTTACCAGCGTGAATCAGCAGAACCGCAAGCAGAGCGCGCAGCTTGGTACCGCCGACGGGAAGCGGCTGACCGTCGCGAAGAACAGTTAATGGACCGAGGACATGGAATTCCATGTAGTTCCTAAGTATCAAGCTGTCGAGGGCTGCACAGCGCAGGCAGCTTACGGCAGAAGTGCCCACGACGGCGAGATTCTCGATGTGTAGGGAATTTCAGCGACGTTCCTGTCTGCTTCAGCGTATTTCCAGCCGCGGTGCGCAGCCTGGGTGGCGAAGTTCTGCGACACCGGTGGTTCGTGGATACCAAGGAGACTCCAGATGCCTCTTATCGATGGATCGTTCAGGTCTCGAGCTGAAGGCGCGACCCGCGCGTCACGCACCAGGGCAGCCATCGCGATACTTCTACTGCCAGGTTTGCTGGCGCTTCCAACCGCCAGGCCGTCCAGCGCTCGTGCGCCGCTGCAACCTCCAGCCCTCACCACGAGTTCTGTGGTGCTGCGCCCGGACGGAGATGTACTTCGAGAGTGGACTGGTGGTACCCAAGGCTCAGCCGCTGGTGCGATCGATGACCCTGTCGTGCAGCCCACCCCAGTGGCGGCTGCTGACTACATCTACGCTGCGGGCGCCGGCCGACGCACCGACGTGAGCGTCGCCAACACGTCGCTCCACGGCGGTGCGGCTCGAGTCACCTTGTGGTTCTACGCCAATACCGGATCGGCGACCCGCCTCAAGGTAGAAGCGGTGCAGGCGACGACCGTGCTGGCCAGTTCCATTGTGGCGCAGTCGTCCGGATTTGGTTGGCGCTCGGTCAGCAGCCCGATGTTGCAGGGTCTCAACGAGATCGGCCTCCAGGATCTCCGACTGCGCTTCACGACACTCGATGGTGGAAACAGCAACGTCCGTGCTGCCTATGTGCAGGCCGTCTTCGATCCGTGTGCTCCTGAGTACGGCAAATTTGGCCCTGGTCAGTGGCCGTCCGCCTGCTGGCGGCCCTACGGAACCACAAGTCCGTTCAACCGCAAGCTGCCGTCCAACCCGCGTCTGATTCATGGCAGCCAGGCGGCATCGGCGGCGATCGTCGGCCGAGTGATCGGAGATATCTCTCAGCGGGACCATCCCAACAATCTGGCCTCACATCCGCGCGGCATCTTTGGTGAGCCGACCTACTACCCGGATGCCGGCGACCCGATGTACACGCTGCGTTGCGATCCGCCTCCCGGCTGGGGGCCGTGCAGCATCGAGGGGCACCAGGTGCGGATACCGGCGGCCGCGGCTCCTGAAGGCGGGTGGGGAGCGGCTCCCGCAGATGACAGGCACATGGCGATCATCGACCAAACGTCTGGCTGGGAGTACAACCTCTGGCAAGTACGGGGAACCGGGCCGTTGCCGCCGAACGGCGGCACGCTCACTTTCACCTTCGGTGGCCGCTCGAGAATCGTTGGCGACTGCGCCGGGCTGGCAGCAGATGGCACCAACTGCGAGACCACGACTCCAGGGCACGGCACTGCCGCACACTTCGCCGGGCTCGCCGGCCGGGTGAGGGCTGAAGAACTGCAGGCCGGCCGGATCGACCACGCGCTCAACATCACGATCAACTGTGATTCCGGTCAGGCGGTATATCCAGCCCGCCATGCCGGGCGGAGTTGCTCAGAGATTCCGCTGAGCAACCTTGATGCACCACCGATGGGGGCGTTGTTCCAGCTCGGCATGTCAGTGGCTGAGATCGACGCGCTCGACCCTCAGAAGGTCAAGCCGTGGCACAAGGTGTTCTTGCGAGCCATGGCGGAGTACGGCATGTACCTCGGCGACACGGGGTCGGAGGGCTTGTTCTCCATCGAGACCGAGGCCGGTAACCAGTACTTGACGGTCGGGCACGCCGATCCGTGGCGCACATACGGGCAAGCGAACTGGGAGCCCTGGACTCACGACGGGATCACGGAGTACGTCGGCAAGTTCTTCGCGCCACGTGACCCGGATCCGGATCTTTGGTGGAAGAACAACATCTGGAGTCACTTGCGAGTGCTCGATCCGTGTGTCGCTGCCATGACCTGTTGACGCAACTCAAAGGAGATCGCCATGTTCGAACGACCAGTTCGATCAACTCTGCTGGCGGCCATGCTCGTCATGGTTTCGCTCATCACGTTGACCGGTGGCGCCCAGGCCGCTCGCGGCGTCACGGCTATTTCCGACGTGACGGCTTTCGCTCGTGACATCGACTGGGGCAGTTTCCCCGATCTGCCGGAAGATCGGATTGCGCTGTCCGAGAGTCCGGGTGTCGTGCCGGGTGACTCGATCCGCCTCGTGCTGGAGTCTGCCCCGAACATCACCTGGTGGAAGGCAATCGACGCCCATGCGTGGGATGGCAGCAACATCGGTTGGGTTGAGACCAAGAACGCCAACCACGGGCCCAATGGAATGACGGTTCGACTCGACGACGTCAGCGACATCGTGTTGGCAAAGGCCGGCTTCCTCGGTGTCTACAAAGGAATGTATCGGCTCAGCAACGAACAGCTGCGGCAGAAGGCAGGCAGTCAGGTCACCTTCCGGTGGCAGCGCGACTGAGTTGGCGGATCACTGCGTGGTGGCAGTTCGACTTGAGGAGGTATCGATGCGCGACCATGGGCAGGACCATGCTGATCAAATCCGAAAACGTTCGTCGTCAAGAGTTGGCGCGCTAGGCCGTGTTTGTTTGACCGTAACCGTCGTGGCCTCACTGGTCACGGTGCTGAGCCCGCAAGCCACAGCCCTCACCTCGACGTTACGTCCAGACGCCGACGTGTTGCGGCAGTGGAGCGGTACGCCTGGATCGGCGTGGGCGTCACTGGATGATCCAGTGACGCAACCGACCACCGTGCCCGCCACGGACTACATCTACGCCGGCGCGGCAGGGCGAGTCACCGAGGTGGCTCTGACCAATCCGGCCCTCACCGGTCCAAACGGGACAGTCACGGCGTGGTTCTACGCCAACACCGGTCCGACCACTCAGCTCCGAGTGGACGCTGTTTCCCAGGGAACGGTACGGGCGACCACAACAGTGAACTCTGGCACCGGCTTCGCATGGCATTCGCTGCCGGCTGTCACCCTGGCGCAGAAGGACGCGGACGATCTACGGCTGCGATTCATGTCGATAACAGGTGGAGACACCAACGTTCGTAGCGCCTACGCGACACTCGTGGCGCAAGGTTGGCAGCAAACCTGGTCCGCGCCAGGTAACAACCTCTCGGAATGGCGGAGCCTTCAGATGCCGGCAGACCCCCCTGCCCGAGTACGCATCGCCTCGCCGCCAACACCGAAGAGCGGGACCGCGCTGCGCGCCGAAGTACGCGACGGTGACGTCGCCGTGAACTCTGCCGGTATGCCGATTCCCGGCGGCTGGCGTGCCGAAGCGGTAGGTCCTCAAGAGGTGTCTTCCCAGCAATCTGTTCGGTACGAATGGTCGACCCTGCTCGACGCTTCTTACCCGGTGAACCCCATCGGTGCCGACGGCAGGCCGATCTGGCAGGTGATCACACAGTGGCATCAAGGGGATGGCGACGTCGGCGGACCTCCGCCGATTGCGCTCATTATCGTGGGCGATGAAATCCGACTGCACCTGCACAGTTCTGATCGGGCCGATCCGAACAGGTCGGTCGAGGTGGGTCAGTATCCGGTGGCGACCCTGGCGCGCGGGACGTGGCACGACTTCCGGTTGGAGGTGCGCTGGGCTCTGACCGGCGGCTACGTGAAGGTCTGGCATGACGGGCAGGTCGTCGCTGACGTACAGAACGTCCAGACCCTCTTCCCCGCCAGAGCGAATGCCGCAGTGGCTGGAACGGCCTACCTGAAGATGGGTCTCTACCGAAAGGCTTCGCCGGTGGGATCGGGGCCGTTCATCCTGTACCACGACGAAGTGCGGAGACTTCAGCCGCAGTAGGGCTGTCGAGCTTGGATCAATGAATGTGTTGCCGTCAAGGCTTCCGGGCGCGTGCGGCAGGCGCCTGGAGTGCCGACGTGGAGCGACGTCACGCCAGAGTCGGCTGCCCCGCCGTGCTCGATACGGCGGCGTTGGTGGGGTCTGGCTGCCAAATCACGGTCACGATCCGGTTCCTGGCTGTTGGCGGGAACCGGATCGTGAAAACTCGAGAGGAGGTTCCGCACACTTCACCAGATCGGCCGACCAGACGAGTGGGTGTCATGGGCTTGCTGTTGGAAGGCCCTCATCCCAGCCGGACTGATGTCGAAGTCGCCGACTCCTTCGCTCTGTTGGAATGTCGTGAGCCGTTGCCCGTTGTCGAGTCTCACCGCGTGCGCGGCTTGGGATCTCCGCGGCTGCTGGAGTAGACGACACCTCTAGTCGCCACCGGATCTCCACATGCGAGGCGCTGGTGACGTTCGTGCTCCAGATCAACGCACCGGTGAGGGCACGGACGGTGGGATCGCGGCGTGTCCCCAAGATGGCCGTAGACCGGCAATGGCGTTGCTATGTCTCGCCGGCGTTCGTGGACCGCTCCCCGTTGGAGGAACTGGCCGGGTCTGGGTGCATGAGACCTCCCACCTGCTTCGCTTTCGCTCGCGACCTCAGCCTGCACACGAAGCCCCACGAGCGCCGCCAACGTCCGCTCATGGGCACGAGCGGACGAGCCTCGCGAACCGAGGGACGAACGTATGAGGTGAACACCCTTCGTCCGGGTTCAGGCCTCGCCAGTCTCAGGACCTACTCGTGCAGTCGTAGGAACAGCACACTTTCCGCTGGAATTGGTTGGTGCTCGGGCCGACATCGGCCCGGCGCCGCGGCGTAGCATCGTGACGTCCCGGATCGGGCGTGGGACCTGCGCCATCACGCCTTCTCCGCCAGATGGTCGGACGTCGACGCGGTCACAACGATCGACGAACGGATTTCGGGTAGTGTCCGGCCCTTGTCGATGACGCCTTTGAGGGAACTTGGGGCCTGAGTGACTGCTGACTCGGCGGGCACCGTGGTAATGCTGACGGCGCTCGATCTGGAGTATGAGGCTGTACGCGGTTTTCTCCGCGATCCGACGCCGCACGCGCATCATGCGGGCACGCTCTTCGAGGTAGGTGTACTGGACGGGCAGGCAGGCCGGATCGCGATCGCCGTCATTGGGGCGGGAAACCCAGGGGCTGCGACCATCACCGAACGGGCCATCACCGAGTTCCGCCCGTGCGCGGTGCTGTTCGTCGGTGTTGCGGGAGCGCTGCACGATGATCTCGATCTCGGCGCGGTCGTGGTCGCGACGAAGGTCTACGGCTACCACGGCGGCCTCGACGAGAACGGTGGATTCCGGACCCGGCCCCAGTCGTGGGAGGCCGACCACGCGCTAGATCAGCTGGCCCGCGAAGTGAGCCGATCTGGGGAGTGGAAGTCGCTCCTCCAGAACGTGCAAGAGGCGCCGGTGGTCCACTTCCGGCCCATCGCTGCCGGTGAGGTCGTACTTAATTCCCAGGACACGCCGCTGGCCGAGCAACTGCGGAACAACTACAACGACGCGGCTGCGATCGAGATGGAAAGCGCGGGTTCGGCGAAGGCTGCGCATCTCAACCGCACGCCGTTCATGACGGTCCGAGGTATCAGCGACAAGGCCGATGGCGACAAGCACACCGCTGACGCCGCAGCCGTCAATGCGGCGGCCTTCGCGATTACCCTGGCGCAGTTGATCCTGATCTCGCGGGCGGGCAAGACCTCGTCGGCCCGGCCAGCGGGAAGTTGGTGGAAGCGCAGACGGCAGCAAGTCGCCATTGCAGTTTTGATTGTCCTCTCGTTTTTTGTGGGCGCTCTTGTCAAGCATGGCGACCTTGGTCTTCCACGGTGGTTTCGACCGTCGGCTGGACAGGCCCCGGTGTACGTGACGGCCAAGCAGCTGCCACCGGCAGTTGGGGAAGAGCCGCTGGTCAGGCTGCTGCCTGATGGGGTCACTGACCAGGTTCGACAATTGATGAGTGGCTCCGAGTGGCTGAACGCACCGCAAGAGTTGGGAATTCCGGTCGGGCTCGACACGGTGCAGATAGTTGTTCAGGCCAAGGAGTCGAGGTTGCTGTTGACAGGTCTGCGTCTCGTCGTCGACGAACGGCATGCACCCCTCGCGGCCACTCTCGTCTTTCATGGGACGCAAGGTGGCCCGGGCAAGCCGATACAGGTGCATTTTGACGCGGATGCCCCAGAAGCCACAACCAAGCGTGGAACCCCCGCCCGCAACCCGCAGGGCCGGGACTACTTCCAGGCTGAGAACTACGAGCTCGATCCGGGACAGAGCGTTGAGTTTCGCGCCACGGTGTCAACACGCCAGTGTCACTGCCGGTGGCACCTTGAAGTCGATGTCAGCCTCAACGGAGAAATCCAGCCGATACAGGTTCGTCGCGGCGACGGCTCGCTGTTCGAGATATCAGCGTCAACGCCGCGCGTCGAGCAGGTGTATGTACTCCCTCACCCTTCGGATCTACCTCGGACGGCAGGTGGCGGCTCCATAGGTGGATGGGCGCATGTGCCGACCGATGAATTCTGTAAAACGAGCACGTTCTGCGATCCGTCCGCGTGGCCGAAGCAATGACGACAGAGCGATCAGATAGCCGAAACCGTCGCCCAAGTCGGTGGGTGCGACCCGTTGCATTCATCGCTGCCTGCCTGTTCGCCGCGGGCCTGGGGTACGTCATCACTCCCGATGATCGACCAACCGATTCGTCCGATTCTCAGGACAAGGCCGCTGGCGCACCACCCGTGGAGGTTGCTGCTCGGTATCAGGACGACGGCATAATCGGAGAAGCGTGGTGGCAAATGCTTCCCGCTTCAGTGGGAGAGCATGACCTGGCCGCGGGTTCGAGTTGCGCCGCCGTGCGGGACAAGCTGCGCGGGCTCGGGGGAGTCGACCGCGGATGGTCGGAAGTGACCGTGACGATCAGAGCCAAAAGGCCCGTCCAGGTCGTGGTTCAGTCAGTGCGATCGCGACTGGTTTCTTCAGCGCCTCCTGCGCCTGCCAGAACACTGTTGTGTGTACCCGACCCTGAGCCCTACATGGCACGTGAGGACCTGCTCAAGTACGATATGGGCTTCTTGGTTGACCAGGACGGATACTCCTCGAATCTGTTGGGTTCCGATCCGGAAGCAAACACGAAACGCCTCGGTTTCGGTGAGATCCATGAGCTCGATTTCAAGGGATACGTCCGATCCTGTGACTGTGCCTGGAAGATCGAACTCGAGCTGCTCGTCGATGGCCGGAAACAGCAATGGCAACTGGAAGATTCCGTGACTGAAAGACCGTTCCGCACAATCGCACCACCGCAGTCACCGGGAGACTCGTCGACGAATGTGGTGTGGTGTGCTGCAGATGGTCGGGGCAAGCCGACCCTGCCTGATCGACGCGACTGTCCCATTCCGGTCGTATATGAGACGCCGTTGTACTGAAGCGAAACCGTTCCCTTCGGTCCCGGCGATGCTGGTTGTCGGTACCCGGCCGGTGCCGGCGACTGTCGGTACAGCTTGAGGTGTGGTCCGCGCTCCCTATGGTGGCGGACAACCCGAATTGGTCCACGTCACGAGTGGATCCTGGCGTCTACACGCTCGACGTCCAGCACCGTCTGGTTGGTGGCGTGAATCTTGACCGGTTCGGCCCAACAAGGAGCGGACGGCGTGATGCACCTCCGCGAAACCTGCACCGTGTTCGCTGGCTGGTACGGGCCTGTGTCACGGTGAAACAAGGGCGGCGCGAGCGGCGAGCGGTGGATGTCGTGCTCGGCGTCCTTGTCGGGATAGCGCTTGGACCCCGGTAGGCTATGGAAGCGCACCCATCGGTCACGTGCCGTCAACGTCCGCTTGTGGGCGTCAGCGCGCCCAGACAACGGGATCAGCGGCATGAGCGGACGTGGACGTGCGGCAGTCCGACCGCTGATCGGGCCGCAGCCTCGTGCTGGATGTTGTGCAGCGATGCGCGCTCTGACCGGCGAGGTCGTTGGGGGACGGTGGCGCGCCAACGCAACCTGATCAAGGGGCCTGGCCACCGCCGGTGGTCCACGAGGCCGGAGAGTCGGTCATCTGTTGGAGGGGAATCTCGAGCCTTGTTGTCGAATCCGGCGTCGCGCGATCGACGTGCAGGTGGGAGTGGCGGGTCCAGCGGCCAAGGTGCCCCGCCGGCGACACCGCCACCGACTGGCCAGAGGAAGGAAATCGAAGATGGGCAGGACACCACTGCGGCTGTACATGTCCATGTCGGTCGACGGGTACATCGCCGGACCGGACGACCGGCCGGGCCAGGAACTCGGCCGCAACGGAGGGCGGCTGTTCAATTGGCTCGACGACCGGATGTCCGAGGGCATCAACGGGCAGGTGTACGCCGAGGCCCTGGCAACCGGTGCCGTGATATCCGGACGTCGCACGTTCGAGCTAGTGGTGCTGCCCAGATCGTTGACCAGGTAATTGATCTTCCGTGCTGACCGGGTCAGGCTGGTCCCTCTTGTCGAGTGCGGGAGGTGGTTGTGGCTCGTCGTCCGGGCGTGTTCGTCCGCGGGTTATCAATGGAGGAGGGGCGCAAGCTGGCGCGGATCACCAGGACCGCGAAGGACCCGGTGAAGCTGAGGCGGGCGATCGTGGTGCTGATGTCCGGTCAGGGCCAGGCGGTCCGCGATATCACCTCGTTGCTGCAGGTCGGCGTGGACTACGTGCGTGATGTGATCCACGCGTTCAACGAACGGGGGTTCGCGGCGCTGGACCCAAAATGGAGCGGGGGACGCCCGAAGACGATCGGTGACCGGATCCGCGAGGGGATCTGCCTGATCGCCAGGACATCCCCCTCCGACTGGGGCATCACCGCGTTCTCCACCTGGTCGCTCGCGAAGCTGTGCGCCCACCTGCTCGACCGGGGCACCGTCGCCGCGATCAGCCGGGAGACCCTGCGCCGCATCCTGCGCGCGGGCGGGATCTCCTGGCAGAGCACCACCACGTGGAAGGCCTCCACCGACCCGGACTTCATCGCCAAGATGCACCGCGTCCTGGACCTCTACGACCACCCGCCCGCCGACGGCAGAGTGATCTGCGTGGACGAGTTCGGTCCACTCAACCTGTTACCCCGCAAGGGAAAGTCCTGGCGTCCGCAGAGCAGGCCCCGGCGGCTTCGGGCCACCTACAACCGCAACGACGGCGTGATGCACATGCTCGCCGCACTCGACCTGGCCACCGGCCACATCTCCTACCGGATCCGATCCCGCAAACGCCGTCACGAGTTCCTGGCCTTCCTCAAGACCCTGCGGGCACGCTGGCCCAGCGAGAAGCTCTACGTCGTCTGCGACAACTTCGCCCCGCACAGTCACGTCGATGTCCGCGCCTGGTGCGCCGGCAACCAGGTGGAGCTGGGGTTCGTGCCCACCTACTCGTCGTGGCTGAACTGGATCGAATCCGAGTTCGCAGCCCTGCGCTACTTCGCCCTCAACGGCACCGACCACCGCAGCCACACCGAGCAGAACGCCGCGATCGCCGCCTACATCCGCTGGCACAACACCCGAGCCGAACCCAAGACCAGATTCGCCACCGACTCACCCATCCGAACCTGATCCCATTACCCGGCCAAGGCTGCGTGACACACCACCAGTCACGGC
Organism: Lentzea sp. NPDC005914; assembly: GCF_040629405.1. Classification (NCBI taxonomy): domain Bacteria; kingdom Bacillati; phylum Actinomycetota; class Actinomycetes; order Pseudonocardiales; family Pseudonocardiaceae; genus Lentzea; species Lentzea sp. NPDC005914. The sequence continues at coordinate 32,956 of NZ_JBEXVQ010000028.1, forward strand.
GGACCGTCCCTGTTGAGTCCATCAACAGCGAAGTTGCTGCTCCTCGCCGGCGGTCAGCGTGACCTTCCAGCCGTCGTACTTCGCGTCCGAGTCCTGGGCGATTCGTTCCATCTGACGCTCAGCCTGACTCACTTCGGCTTCCACAAGCGGCAGTGTGCCGAACGCAGCGACGTGCCAGTAGCCGTCACCGGACACCTCTTCATCCACGACGACATCGATGATCGCCAACTCGCGCAAGGTACTCACGATGGCCGCCGGGTGGCGCCCCGGCGATGAGAAAAATGAGTCACTGCAACCGGCGTCAACAGGCTCCGGCCAGCTCGTTCGGCCAGCGCACGCTGCCCGGACAAGTGATCAGCTCGCTTTGCGTCCACCAGCAGAGACTAGCCACAGCGTGACCACCACAAGCGTCCTTCGATCCGTGCACTACAGGTGCGGACGATCGCGTTGTCTGGTCAACGTTGCGAGCAGCGCCACTAGCTGGTCGATGGCAAGGTGACCACCACGACGGAGTGCCGATCCACGTGCTCACACGCCACATCGACCCGGCCGACAAGCCCCCAGGGAGCGCGAAGTACTACACCGACGTCAACGCGTGTGCCACCGAGGCCCGAGAAGCAGCGGGAGATCGAGCCGTGATGGTCCACGGCGCGAGTGCGGCGCAGGCGTTGCTGGTAGCCGGCCAGCTCGACGAACTCGAACTGCACGTTGTTCCCGTAGTGATGGGCGGCGGACGGCGGCTGTTCGCGCCGACCGGACACGACCACGTCGAACTGGAGCTCGTGCGCCGGCTCGAAGGCCGCGACGCCACACATCTGCGTTACCGCGTAGTCCACCGAGACGGGGAACAGCCGTGACCACCGCTTGCTGACGACAGAGACGGAGCCACTCCGCGATGCCGTCCCAGGCGCACCTGGCCATGTGGAGCACCCGGTCATCGGCATGAGCGGATGTTCGGCGTCGTACCCGATCAGCGGCATGAGCGTGCACGTCGAATCAGGCCTCATCACAAGGAATTGCCCGTGGACGAGTCCGTGATGCGGTGCGGTCGGGTGAATCGTGGCGACACCGGCCGGTGTCGGGGTCGTGCGGTGGGACGCTGTGGCTCGACCTGATCGGGGAGGGGGTGTCCTCCGGTGGTGACGTCTGCGCCGGACTTGCCCGAGGGGGCCGAAGGCGTGCCCGGTGTGCGCAACACGGTCTCAGACGTCGTGGGTGGGGTGATGCAGGTCGGTGTCGTGCGCGGTGACATCCATGTGCACGCGCCGACGCGTCCTGACAACGGTGTGCGGGTGTGGAACGTGCGCGCCCGCTTGCACGAGTTCACCGGTAGGCAGGACGTGCTCGACGGGGTGGCCTCCGCCCTGTCCACGCCAGGGGCGGTGGCGGTGCAGGCGATCGCGGGCATGGGCGGGGTGGGCAAGACGTCCGTCGCGATCGAGCATGCGCATCGTCGGTCCGATGACTACGACGTGGTGTGGTGGATCGCCGCAGAGGAACCGGAGTTGATCCCCCAGCAATTGGCCGAGCTGGGTCGGGCATTGGGGCTGGTCGATCAGCGCGATCCGGTCAGTGTGGCGATGCCCCGCGTACTGGGGGAGTTGCGCCGGCGGGAGAGGGTGCTGCTCGTGTTCGACAACGCCGAGCACCCCTCGGCGATCACTCCGTTCCTGCCCGGCGGGACGACCCGCGTGTTGATCACCTCCCGGCACCCCTCCTGGGCCGGCGTGGCCGACGCGGTCACCGTCGACGTGTTCACACCGGCGGAGTCCGCCCGCTTCCTCGCCGATCGGGCCCCGAGGTTGACCGAGAGGGAGATCACCGCCGTCGCCGAAGCCCTAGGACACCTGCCCTCGGCGTTGGACCACGCCGCTGCGCTGCTTGCCGACGGTGCCGTTACCACGCAGCGGTACTTGGACCTGCTGGCGTCCCGCGCCCGTGACCTGCTGCGCCGCGGCGACCCGGTCCAAGACGGGACCCTGGCATCCGTGACGGCGTCGTGGTCGTTGGCCTTCGACGCCCTCGCCGACCAGGACCCGGCCGCGCTGCACCTGCTCACACTGCTCGCCTGGCTCGCGCCTGAACCCGTCCCCCTGACCCTGGTCACCGACCACCCCGACATCCTCCCGCAGCCGCTGGCGTCGGCCGCCGTGGACCCGTTGGCGTTGGCTGACACAATCCAGGTGCTGCGACACCGGGCCCTGGTCCAAGTGGAGGCCGACAGCCTGCTGCTCCACCGCATCCCCGCCGCCCTGCTCCGCGCGGTCCCCGAGTGCGGTTGGGCGAGCACCGCCCTCCACCTGCTCCGCAGCATCTGGCCTGCGGACCCACAGCACAACCCCGCAGTCTGGCCGTCGTGGCAGCGGCTGCTGCCTCACCTGCTTGTTGCTACGGCACCCGACCGCGAACCTATCCTCACCGCCGATCGCGACGCCCTCGTCGCACTGCTCGACGGCACCTCTACTTACCTGGAGGCGAGTGGACAACCTCGGCCGGCCCTGCCGCTCGCCCGACGAGCACACCAGCTCGCGCTCGACCACTACGGCCCGGATCACCCAAACACGCTTGACATCGCCAACAACCTCGTGCTCCGGCAGCAGGCATCCGGTCAGTACCAGGTGGCGCGGGAAGTTGCCGAGGACACTCTGGCTCGACGCCGCCGTGTCCTGGGCGAGGACCACCCCGACACCCTCGGCACTGCCGCCAACCTGGCCGTCGCGCTCAAGGAGTTGGGCGATCTCCGGGCAGCGCGGGAACTGGACGAGGACACTCTGGCCCGACGCCGTCGTGTCCTGGGCGAGGACCACCCCGACACGCTCATGTCCGCTGGCAGCCTCGCTCTCGACTTCTCACTGTCCGGCGATCACCGGGCGGCACGGGAACTAGGTGAGCACACCCTTGCCCGACGCCGCCGTGTCCTCGGCGACGACCACCCCAGCACACTCACCACCGCCGCCAACCTCGCGATGGACCTCAAAGCGTTGGGCGAGGGCCAGACGGCGAGCGAATTGGGCGCGGACACCCTGGCCAGGTTCCGCCGTGTCCTGGGTGACGACCACCCCAAGACGCTCAGCGCCGCCAACAACCTCGCCGTCGACCTCCACGCATTAGGCAGACTCTCGGATGCTCGCAAACTCGCCGAGGACACCGTTGCCCGGTTCCGCCGGGTGCTCGGTGACGACCATCCCAGTACCCGCACCGCCGAACGCGCCCTCGCCGCCATCAACTGGGACCTCGGCGCGATGTTCAGGAGCTAGCGCCACCAACTCCGCCGACTTGCGGGCTTGGCGACGGGCGTGTCCATCGCCTTCAGAGGTCGTCCAGCGGCGGATGTACTCACCTGGACAGGTTGCGCACAGTCGACACCCCAGGCGCACGCCCATCGACGCGCGCCACGCGGCACACGAGTGCGGACACCCGCCTATCGGCAATAGCGGACGTCGGCTGGCCGTGACGGTGTCAATGGGATCTGGCCACTTTTGGTGACCGAGCTGGGCTCAGCCTGGGTGAGGGTGAACTGCTGTTGAAGCACCGTGCCGTAGGTCAGCGCGCTGAAACTGAGGAGCGTGCTGCTGTCCAAGATGGAGAAGTTGAGCCGCGGGATCGGTGAATTCCAGGCTGGCCTCGGGTGAGCCACTGGGCGAAGAGACCGACGCAAGCACGCAACGACCTCGCGCCCGAGGGCAGGACGCCGAAACACCCGTTCGAGAAGCTGATCGCCATCGTTGAGGCAATCACGGCGGTCGTGATCCTCAACGTTCTGCACGAGCTAGGCCTGCCGGCTGGGCGGCAGCGAGAGATCGTGCAAGAGCACCCTCAGCTGAGTGGGACGGCGCGGACCGCGGGCAAGTAGCCAAGTCCCACCCGAATAGCTCCAGTGATGATCAATCTCAAACTGATGGCACATTTGCCAAGCGGTTGCCAATATCATTGAGATTTTGACACGGGAATTGAGACCCTGCAAAATTGGGGCCCTGCAAAAGGTGTAGGGTCTCATCGCCTGTGACATGTTGATGTTGGCCGACCTGCAGGTAGCTGGGTGTCTCACGGTGATGTCACCATGATCAGTCTCATAGACCGCGTGATTTCCTCAATGGCCCAGGCTTCCGAGAGAAGCCGCGGTGTAGCTGCGCGGTCAGCCCTGCCGCCTCCATCGCGGCCGGTGGAGCAGGTTGTTCGTCTTGTACTGGCGGCCCGCTGGGGAGCGCACGCTCAAGCTGGAGCCTGAGGCGCGGCATGCCGAGCTTCACGCCCGCTACGTTGTCTCGCCCAGGCCCGACGGCCTGAACGACTCCAGTGCCGAACCAAGGTCGTCGAGTTGCCGTTGTACACGCGAGGCGTCGTCGTCGCGGCCTTGTTCGTGGTACAGCTCCAGTGCCTCCTGCCACACATCGCGCGCTTGGTCGTGTTGTCCTAAAGCGGTGTGGGGGTGGCCCGTGTTGTCGAGGGTGTTCGCGATCTCGTAGGTGTTGCCGAGGGTGCGGTACATGCTCAGGGCCTGCTGGTAGTGCTCGAGTGCCAGCCGGTGGTCGCCGGCGCGGTCGGCGATGAACCCCAGGCTGTCCAGGGTGGCCGCCTCACCGTCCGGGTTGTAATGCTTCCGGTGCAGTGTGAGGGCGGCGAGGCAATGATGGCGGGCGGTGTCGAGGTCGCCGAGCCGCGCGGCGAACCAGCCCACCAGGTTGAGCGTGTCGGCTTCCCACGTTGGCTGCTCGAGGGCGTGGTAGAGGTCGAGGGCGTGTCGGGCGTGGTCCAGGGCCCGCTGGTCGTCCCCCCGTCGTGTCCAGGCGGCCGCGAGCCCCTCGTGGGTGTGCGCTTGTTCGGTGGGGTTGTTGTGGCGCACGGCCAAGTCGAGGGCCTTGGCCAGGTGCGTGGTCGCCTCCTCGTGCAGGCTCAACGTAGAGCAGACGTTGCCGAGGCTTCGGTGGGTGCGGCTGCGGATTGTTGGATCGGGTAGGTGAACGGCGGCGTTCAGCGCGGCCCGCCACATGGCGAGCGAGTCGCGCAGGTGTCCCCGCCGGAGATGGAAAGTGTCCATTGCCCAGGTGAGATGCCAGACGACGTGGTGGCGGCCCAGGGAGACGGCGGCGCGTTGGGTGGCCAGAAGGACGGTGTGCTCAGCCTCCAGCCAGGCGAGCGCGGCTGCGGCGTCGGGCAGTGGGTGTGGGCGGACGCCCGATGCGGGCGGGTCTGGCCGCAGGAGCGGGCCGTGGGGATTCAGGAGGCGCTCGGCGGCGGAAGCGGTGTGCAGGTGGAAGTCCATCACCCTGATCAGGGCTGTCTCACGCATGTGATCGGGCAGGTCATGGGCGGTGGTGGCGGCGTAGGCGCGGACTAGGTCGTGCATCGCGTACCGGCCGTGCGGGCGTCGTTCGAGCAGGGATGCCTCTTCCAACGCCGATAACGCTTTGCGTGCACAGACGGACGGCAGGCCGGTGAGGGCGGCGACCGCGGGCAGGGTGGTGTCAGGGCCGGGCGTGACGCCCAGCAATGTGAACACGGTGCGGTGTTCGTCGGTGAGCCGGCGCAGGGACCAGGACAGGACTGCGGGCAGGCTGGCGGCGGGGTCGGTGTCGTGGTCCAGCATCTCGAGACCCAGGGCGCGCAGTTCGGCGGCGATCTCGGCCAGCGCGATGGCGGGGCGGGTGGCGGCGTGGCGGGCGGTGATCGACAGGGCCAGCGGGTAGCCCCTGCACAGCTCGACCAGTTCGTCTACGGCGTCGGGTTCGGCGGTGACGCGGCCGGCGCCGAGGCGTCCGGTCAGCAGCGCCCGTGCGTCGGCGCGGTCCAGGACGTCCAGTTGTAGCTGGCGGGTGCTGTGCCTGTCGATCAGGGAGGCGAGCCTGGTGCGGCTGGTGATCAGCACGGTGCAGGACGGGCTGCCGGGCAGCAGCGGGACGACCTGCTCTGCGCTGGCGGCGTTGTCCAGCACGATCAGCATCCGCCGTTCGGCGACCAGGCTGCGGTACAGCGCGGCTTGTGCGTCGAGGTCGGTCGGGATCCGGTCGGGGTCGACTCCGAGGGCGTCGAGGAATCCGCGCACCGCTGCCCCCGACTTCATCGGCTCTTGTGCGGGGCTGAACCCGTGCAGATCCACGAACAGCTGCCCGTCGGGGAACCGCTCGGCGTGCCGGTGCGCCCACGCCAGGGCCAGCCAGGTCTTGCCGATTCCACCCGCCCCGCCGATCGCCGAGATCATCACCGTGGCGGCGGCTGGTGTCCCCGAACTGGTCCCGGACGGTATCGGGTCCTCCTCCGGTTCGGCGGTCAGCGCGTGGTCCAGGCGGGCCAATTCGGTGCCGCGGCCGGTGAACCATCGTGGTGGCGCGGGCAACTGCCGGGGCATCGGCTGCTCCGCCTTCGGGGCTGTTCCGCGCGTGATCGCTGTCGAGGGTGGGGTGAGGGCGGGATCGGTGTCGAGGATGCGCTGATGCAACACCTGTAGTGCGGTGCCGGGCTCGGTGCCCAGTTGCTCGATCAGCCGGTCGCGCAGATGCCGGTAGTGGGCCAGCGCTTCGGTGGTGCGTCCGGCGCGGTGCAGGGCCAGCATGAACTGGGCGGCGACGCGTTCGTCCACGTCTTGCTGTTCCACCAGCGTGAACAGTTCAGGCAGCACCTCGGTGTGCCGACCGCAGCGCAACGCCACCTCGACACGGTCGAGCCGGGCGGCGATGTGTTCCCGCTCGAGGCCGGTGCGCACCGCAGCCAGCCAGGGGGTTTCCAGGCCGGCGAACGGTTCACCCCGCCATAGTGCCAATGCCTGGTCGTACAAGCCGAGAGCCTGTTCATCGTCTGCATCACGACTGCAGGTGATCAGGTGGCGGAATCGGAGCACGTCCACGACGCCCGGGTCGGCGAGCAGCACGTAACCGCTGGAGCGGCGTTCGATGCCGATGCCTGCTGGCGCCAGCAGCAGCCGCAGCCGCGACAGATAGTTCCTCAGGACCTGCCGGCCCCGCAGCGGCAGATCCTGTGACCACACCCGCTCCAGCAATTGGTCCACCGTGACGACCCGGTTGGCCTCCACCGCCAGCACCGCGAACACACACCGCTGCCGCGGGTGCCCTACCTCGAACCGTCGGTCCTCGATCCAGGCCCCGACATCCCCCAACACCCTCAGTTCCACCACCACAACAACCCCCGTCGTTGTCCCGCCCGAAACACCTTGCCCGAATTCCCTCAAGATCGGAGGCAACTCTCCACAAGCGCTCCTACCGGCTTGTTACACGATCCTGGTGCGTTCCCGGGAGGCGGTGCACCCATTCTCGCAGCAGGCCGGAGTTGAAATCCGGTTCCGAACGCCGCAATTCCAAGGAGACGAGAATGCATCGAATGATCAATACGATTCACCGCGGCGCCGTGATCGTGACGATCGCCGGCTTGGCCGCTTTGGGCCTGGCACAGACCGCCGGAGCGGCCACGATTGCCGCTCCGACGACGCTGGCGGCGTCAGCCCAGACCGAAGATCCCATCACGTCCAAGAGCCGTTCTGACTGCACCGACTACCTCGAGACCTGGGGCTACGAAGTCACCAAGAAGCGGTACTTGATCTGTGGTCTGGCTTCGTTCCCATTCCCGAGCCAGCAAGTCCGGATCGCCACCTGCACCGCCGCCCTCCTGGCCACAGGGGTGGGCGGGGTGGTCGCACCCATCTCCTGCATCTTGGCCACGGCCCCCTAAGCACGGCTTTGCCACCCAACGGTGGTCGCCCACCAGACAGTCCGCGCCCACCTGTTCCAAACGGACCGCCGGCGCCGTTCCTGTACCCGGCTTCCCAATTCGTCCGAACCCCGCCAGGACCAGGGATCGACCACTCGATGACGACTCCACAAGTCAGCTCGATCGTTGAAAGTACGGAGGATTCATATGTTGAAGAACAAACGCCGGGTCGCGGGATCGTTCGGCCTGCCGGCCGTTCTCGCGCTGTTCGCCGCTCTGCTTCCCGGCGGCGCAGCACAGGCGGACGAGGGTGCGGCGAATATCGTCGCCCCATCCCAGGCGGCGGCTTCCCGCTTCTCCGTCGAGCTGGCGAACGCTCCACAGGTGGTCAAGGACAAGGCGGCAGAGGCGACGAGAAACGGCGCGAAGATCGTGTCGATCGCCAGCGCGGACTACACCCCGTCCGGGTCAGAGCCCAGTGCCTTCGCCTATCCCAGCGGATGCGGGCTCTGGGTGCTGGTCACCAAGGTGGGTAACTACGCCGTCAACTCTTCTCTGACCTCGTGCAACTCCAGACCCTCCGAAATCGCGATGAAAGCCCAACTCGCCCGGTGGCGGGGCACGTGGTGGCAAACCGTGGCCAGCAAGTACGACGAGACGTCGACGTCGCAGACCCTGGTAGTCGAGGCCAAGCACCGCTGCATCGGCACTACCTACACATACCAGGGCGCAACGGGCGGCGACCTGGTTCTCAATGGTCGGCTCTACACAGCGGATGCCTGGGACGGGGCCAGAATCGTCTGCTGAGAGTGTTATTCGACGGGCAGTTGACGGGTTCTGATCGACCGGCGGTGGGGTACGCGGTTTGGTACCCCACCGCCGGTCGCCATCATCATCAGCTGGCCTACCTGTGGCGCCCCTACGTCGTCTACTGCGCCTGGAGCAGGCACGACACGGTGTCTGCCCCACTCGCTCAGCGGAGGCCGGCAACGCGCTAGCGGACCAGGGCGTTCGCCGCCACCAGGACGCACCCGAAGGCGCCCATTCCGGCGATCGCGGCGCCGGCGACGTTGCCGTAGGCGACGAAGGCGAGCCAGCCGATCACGAATCCGATGACGATCGACAGGACCAGGAGCACCGCCGAGCGCACGGAGAGGACGCTCTCCGGGGGCGCCGTTCGGCACCGGCACGTCGGGGACGGGCACGACCCGTCGCGCGGCTGCTCCATCAGTGCACCTCCCCGGCCGGGTCTGCAACGAACGGGCACCGGCAACCGATCACCCTGGTGCCCAGGGGAGGTGCGGGGCTGGACAGCGGTGTCGGTGAGCCGGGTTGAACCCTCGTCGTGCCGTGCCGGCTGTGGTTCATGCCGATCCCGTCCCTTCGCTGGGTGCTGCCCGGACGAGCCGGGTGGGCCGTGGTGGCCGCGTTGTCCCCAGTGAAGGCGTCCGTGCCGTACTCCGGCCAGCCCGCGCAGGACAACCGCCGCGTCGCGAGCGGGAAAGGCAGGTCAGCTGTTGTCCGAGCCAGGCGGGAAGTCCGCGGGCAGGCCTCCCAAGATCGATGAGCCGGCTCTGCGTGAGCGGTACGGCGAGGCCGGCGTAGCGCTGATCACCTTGCTCTACCGGCTCCGGACCGAGGGCGGGTTCACCATCAAGGAGGCCGCGTCGGCCTGGGCGCGGCGTCATCCCGACGACCCGGCGGTCGGCAAGCTTCTCGGCCCTGCGGGGAAGGTTGACCAGCGGCGGCTCTCAGAGTTGATGAAGATGCCGCAGCCCTTGCCCCGCGGTCTGGTCCAGGCGTTCGTTGACCTGTGGATGAAGAGCCGCGAAGACGGGGAGGCGGAGAGGCGGGCGGCGGCGCCGACACTCGACGAGCTCAACCGCCTGGACGCGGCCGTTCGCATGAGAGCCACGGCCCCGCCGGCGGCCGCCACGTTCGCCGTCCGTGGCAGGGCCTCACCGGCGGACCACGACCAGGCCGACGCACGGACACTGAGGGCCGAACTCGACGAGGTCCAGCTCGAGCGCGACAGGTACCGCAAGCTGGCCGTGGCGCTGGCGGTGATCGTCGTGCGGCTGGACGAACAGCTGGACGAACAGCTGCGGCTCCTTCCCGCCGCGACCTCGTCCTCCGGCGTTGACGGGCAGCAGAACGCTCCGCACGCCGCCGAACTGCGGGCACAGCTGGCGCGTGCCGACAGGCAACGCGACCAGGCGATGCGCCAGATCGAACGCGCCGTTGCCCTGGGTAGCCGGATCGAGGACCGCTTGGCCCGGCTGTGCGACTCCGCCGACCCACAGCGCGTGTCCGGCGCCGACGACGTCAGCTTCACCCTCGGGCGCGATCCGATCCTCGTCGACAACGACGACGCGCTCGACCGTGTGCAGGCCATGCTCCCCAGTCCTCGCCTCGACCACGCCGAACGCGTCCTCGCCGCCACCGAGGACGCCGTCGCCGGCTCGGACGGTGGCACCCCGGACAACGCCGCGGGATCAGCGGACAACAGCACACGCCGCCGCCACCGCGTGTGGGTGAGCTGGATCCGGCGAAGACGAATCCAGCTCACCCTGGTGGTCGTGCTGGTGTTGTCCGTCTCCGGTGCCGGCATCACGCTCTATCAAAGCGCCACGTTGTGCGAGGGACTCTCCACCACTACCGGTCCGGGCTTCGCACTGTCCAAGGTGCGGGACGAATGCATCGGGTGGACCACGGAACACGACTTCGCGTTCTCGCAGGATCTCAGGGAGATCACCAGGAAGATCACCGACCTCAACCAGGAGGTGGGCAGACGGTGGTCGGCGCCGGACCCAGGCCGGGCCAAGATCCCGTACGTCCAGGTCGCCGCGATCATGCCGATGACCGAGGGCATGATGAGCACGGACGCGATCAGGCACAGCCTGGAAGGCGTCTACGCCGCCCAGGCGCGTGCCAACGATCTCGGACGCCGCGAGTTCCGCGACCCGGCTTCCGTGGGCATCCAGGTGATGCTCGTCAACGAAGGCCGGCAGGCGACCCACTGGTCCGAGGCGGTAAAGCAGCTGACTGTGACGTCGAGCGGCGAGCACCCCGTGGTCGCCGCCGTGGGCATGGGGATCAGCAGCCCCGAGGCCAAGGAGACCGCGACGGCGCTGAGTCAGGACGGGATCGTTTCCATCGGCGGTGTCATCACGGCGACGGACATGATCGCTGGTGGCTTCTTCAAGGTCGCGCCGTCCAACGAGGAACAGGCCCGAACGCTCGCCTCGTACATCCAGACACGACAGGACCTGAAGTCCAGCTTCCTGGTGTACGACACGAACGACGACAGCTACACCCGCACTCTCCAGCAGGCCTTCGACAAGCAGCTCGGTTCGATGTTCCCGCTCACGACCAACCGACGAGCGTTCACCGGAACCAAGCTGCCACACGAGTCGGCGCAGACCGCTGCGTTTTCCGGCACCGTGAACAAGGTGTGCGAGACGCGGGCCGACCTGGTCGTCTACGCGGGCCGCGAGCGAGACCTCACCGCATTGCTCAACGCACTGATCACTCGGGAGTGCGCCTTCATGAAGCCCGTCACGATCGCCGCCGCGACGACCGGGCCGAACGTGTTCTTGTCAACCCAGACGGCGGCCGCGATGCAGAAGGCCCAGCTTTCGGTCGTGTACACCCCGTTGACCCAATCCGCGGAGTGGGCGGCCGGCAGGCAAGCACCTGAGGGTTATCGCGCGTTCCACGAATACCTCACCAGGAATGCGCGAGCATTCATCTCGGAGGACGAGCTCGCCGACGGCTACGCGATCCTGCACCACGACGCTCTCGCCGCGGCGACCTGGGCCATCCGGCTGGCCGCGGAGGAGAAGCCGGCCACGGGAAATCCCCCAGACCCCGGCGCAGTCGCCCTGAGCATGATCAACATGCATGGCGACGACCCAGTTCCGGCCGCCAGCGGCACGCTGGCGTTCGACGACAGGTCAGAAGGCTGGCCCCACTGCAGAGCAGTCCCGGTCTTCACCTTTCCCGGCGGGCTCGCCGCCGAGAACAGGTACAAGACGGGCGGCTGCTGAGCGTTTTCCGCACCGGCCGCATGTTCACCGTTCTGCCACCCGGTACTCGACCCACCGACACTCACCGTGCCGATGCCACCGCACTAGACGAGTTCGGGGCGCGCTCGACATCGTTTCGGGGGACGTGGGTGGCTTGTGGGTGATCAGGCGGAGCGAAGATCTCCGCGCCTGCGGGCTGACTGGTCGCTGTGGGACTTGGCGTACGCCCGTTAGATCGTCACCGGATCGAGTGATGAAATCGGCCAGTCCGACACGTACCGTCCACTGAGGACCCAGGAGTACGTGAGGGACCGGATGCGTATCACCCTGTACTTGTTGCGAGAGAAGGCGGAGTTCGCCAAGGAGACGCTGCGCAACCACGCCTGTTCGTGGAGCAGCGGCTCCTCAAATCCGCTGAGGGCGTCACCGGGTGGCGGTTGTTCGTCCGGCGAAGCTTCGAGCAGATGCCGAACTGGTACGAGCACCTGCAACCGATCATGGTGTTGGAAGACGCCCAGCGCATCACCACGAGATCCGCAGGCGCGGTGCTTCTCGTGCAGGCGCACAAGAGGATCTTCGCAATCACCTTCGGGACCGGCTTCCACGCTGTGGACGCTGCTCTCGTCGAGCCGGACTTCGGCCTCAAAGTGGCGGCCAACTGCATCGACGAGGACGGTCTGACACTGGCCGACGCTCGTGGGCTGGGTAAGGGGAAGCGCAACGCGACGAGCCGGCTCGCGCAGCCAGGCGCGATGTTCGCGCTCGGGCTGCTGACGGACGAGGAGTGGATCCGGCAGTTCGGTGGCGCGGTCAACATCCCCGGTTTCGCCAAGAGCGCCAAGGGAGCTGACGCGTTGCAGCTCAACATCGACGACTTCAGCCTGTTCGACCTGTCCATGAAACTCCGCCAGGCGCTGGATCTGTACGAGTCTGACGCCTACCGCGAGAACTTCCCGTTTCTCGACTACTTCCGGCGAGAGACCGACAAGGACACCATCGAGATCTTGGACGGCATGACGGCCGACGCGATGCGCGCTCGTGACCCGGAGATCGGGTTCGCGCTGCCCGACGAGTTCGACCTGATCACCGATCGATACCAGCTGTCTCGGCGGAGGCGGAAGGTCTCGTTGGCCGAGCTGCGCACCGAGGACGTGTACGCGGCGATCGACGGCTTGAACGGCTGGGCTGATCCGTTGAAGTCGGTGAAGGTCGAGGCGTTCGACTTCGACAGCGGGGAGGGACGGGGCAAGGAACCGTTGCGTCGGTATGTGGTCGGATCCGTCCGCTATGAGGTCGATGGCGTCAGCCGTGATTACGCCATGACCGCGGGCGTGTGGTTCCGGGTCGCTCACGAGTACGCCGAGAGCATCGATCTCTACCTGGAGCACAACGTTCCTGACGTCACCGACGACCTCGCGTTGCCTGAGTGGGACGACAAGTTCCTCGAAGAGAACATTGAGGGAAAGTACGGCGAGATCCGGTACAACCGGTACGCCTGTCGCGAGCTCGGGCACGGCATGCTCGACCGCGATCTCTACCGTGGCCGTGCCGGCGAGAACGTGGAGTACTGCGATCAGCTGAGCGCGCACAAGAAGTTGATCTGCGTGAAACGCATGGACGGCTCCGACAAGATGAGTCATCTCTTCCAACAGGGATCCGTGTCGGCTCAGCTGATCATGACGAATGACGAGTACAAAGCGGGCCTCATGGAGAAGCTGCAGCTGCTCGACGCCGACGCGGAGTTCGGCTCGCCGCTGGACTGGACGGTGGTCTACGCGATCGCGACGAGCAAGCCGGCTTGCTGAAAGATGTCCTGCCGTTCTTCTCCCGGGCCGCGTTGCGGATGCACGCGCAGGCGATCAAGGGCACCGGGATCGAGGTCGCGGTCGCGAAGATCGAACGAAGGAAGCCCGAAAGCAACACTCCAGCGGGTGAATGACCAAGCACGTGTGGCTTTGCAGACTCGAGGTGGACATCGCCGAAGGGGGAGCGATGAGTCAAGGGTTCCTGTTCGGGCCAGAGGCAGCACCGAACGCCAAGGCTGTTGATGACGCCTGGCGGCGAATGAGAGTGCTCATCACCGTCAAGGCCGCGCCGAACTTGTCCGCAGCCTACGGCGAGACCGTCTGTGTGGCCGGACTGAGTTTGGAGCTGGGCTCGCCGGATGGGTGCGTCTGTACCCGATCAACTTCCGCGACCTGGAGTCCGCACAGCGCTTCAAGAAGTACGACGTGGTGTCCGTCAAGGTGAAGCCAGCCCGTAACGATACCCAGGTCGAGAGCTGGAAGCCCGACATGACCAGCCTGCAGGTGGAGGACAACCTGCCACCGTGGACGCGGAGGCGGCTGTTCGTAGGTCTGTACATCACGGAGCCTGTGTTGCACCGGAGGTGGGTGCGGGAACCTTCTGACACTCACTGCCCACAGGGGTAGCGGTCAGTGCACCTGTGATCGCCCAGAAGCGATGAGTCCCAGACGCGGCTCGCCCCGACAATGATCGTCATGTACCAGGCTCCTGCGACACCGGTGCGCTGACCAGCAGTGCGTGGGCATCGCGATTCACCTGCGGGCGACTCCGAGGTCGCCGGTCGGTCCGCACGCGATGGTTCGAGGTCCACCGCACCGGTCCGGCGGGTGGCGATGACACCGCGCGGGGTTGTCGCGCTGCAGCGAGCGGCGGGCAATGCCGCTACGGCCAAGGCGATGGCGGGACCCGGCAGGCAGGATTCCCCGGCCTCGCCGGGTGCGGTGACGTCCGGTCCCGACCTGTCCGGAACCGCGCCGACGGCCGACGTCGCTGGGTCGGCCGTGGTGGCGCCCGCGGTGCCTGCCCCGCAGGCCGCGCGGCCGACTGAGACCGGCGTGCCAGCGGCGCCTGCCGTGCAAGCACCCCGCGCCGAACCCGCTGTGCCTGCGAACGACGCGACAGGTATGGCCGAGTTCGACGCGCTGGCGGCGGAGTTGGTGGCTCAGCGGGCCGAGTTGATGGAGCTGGGCGGACAGCGGCAGGCCTCCATCACGGACGCGGCGCAGGCCAAGAAGGCTCAGTTCCGGCTGCTGGTAGACAGCTCCGCAGGGCAGGTCGGCGCCGACCACGACGCCGTGATCGCCGCGATCAGGGCGAAGGCGGGGGGTGACAGCGGGCGGATTCAGGCGGGGCTCGACGCGGCTCTGCTGCGGGCCGACGCCACCGCGACTGCCGAGCTCGTCAAGCTCGACGCTGCCGTCGACGCGCGGAAGGCCAGCCTGCGCGACAAGGCGGGTGAGAAGGAGAGGGCGGCCGGACAGCTCGGTGTGGACGAGGCAGGGCGGGCAAAGGAGGGCACGGCCGAGCGGTCCCGGCGGGCCAATGAGATCAGCAGGGCAAAGATCGCTCGATACCAGGGCGGCGACAACGGGGCCGAGATCGTCAGCAACATCCGGACGCAGACTGGCAAGATCATCGCGGAGCTCGCCCGCACCGGTGAGGGAGTTGCCACCGAGGTGCGCCGCAAGGCAGGCGAGTTGGCCGGGAAGTTCCGCTCCGAGGCCACCGAGGCGTCGGGCCAGCTGGAGAAGCCCCGCACGGACGCGCGCAAGCAGATCTTGGAGTGCCGGGACAAGACCAAGGAAGCGTTGCGGAAGATGTCCGCGGACGCCGGCGCCAAGATCACCGAGCAGTCCACCAAACTCATCGGCGACCTGCGCACACAGAAGGCGCGCAACATCGACAAGGTGCGGGAGGCCGCCGGCGCGATCGACGTCACGCTGGACCAGGCGGCCAAGGACGCCAACGCCAAGCTGCGGACCCAGACGAACGCCGTCGCCACCGATCTCGACGCGAGCGTCGAGCGGACCCGCGAGGGTGGCTGGTATGCGCCGTTCGTGGCGCAGGCCAGGACCGAGATCACCACGGCTCTGGCGCAGCAGCGCGGTGAGCTGACCGGGTTCGCCGAACGGGTCGAGACCGGACTCGGTGAGGTCACGTCGACCGCGGGCACGGCGCTGGCCGACCAGGTCGCGGGGCTCGCCGGTGCCGTGCGCAAACTCGGCGACGACTTCGGCGGCGCCAGCGACCAGATCGTCTCGAGCGTCACCGGCACGTTCGGCGAGGCCTCCGGGAAGGGCGACGACAGCATGCGGGCCGTCACGCCGGAGGTGGAGCGCGAGCTCGCTGGCGCCGTGGCCGAGATCGACGGCAGGTGGACCCAGCAACTGGACCAACAACGCGGGGAGATCGTCCGCGGCGTCGACAACGCGCTCGGCGGCCAGGATCGCGCTGTCGGCGACTTCACGGCCTCCATCGACCAGGCCGCGGCCAAGGTCCAGAACACCGGTTTCTGGTCAGGACTGCTCGACTTCGTCGTCGGCACGTTCGAAGGACTGGCGCTCGGCGCGTGGGAGATGCTCAAGGGCATCTGGCAGGCGATCAGGACACCGCTGTTCTGGATCGTCGTGGCCGTGGTTGTGATCATCATGGTGATCGCGGTGGTGGTCCTGGTGATCGAGGGGGCCGCCGTCCTCGCGGCCATCGGCACCGTGCTCGCCTTCGCCGGCAAGGTGTTGCTGGTCATCGGCATCGTGGTCGGCCTCGTGATGGCGTGCTGGTTCCTCTACCAGATGATCACTCAGCCGAACCTGACCTGGCGGGAACGCGGCAGGCTGTTCGGCAAGGCCGTGTTCGAGGTCATCATGGCCTTCGTCGGCACCGGTGTGCTCAAGCGCCTCGGCGTGTTCACCCAGCTCACCCGCCTGCGGCAGTTCATCGCCGCGGTCGGAGGACTGGGCAAGGCGCTGAGACTGATCAAGCGAGTGCCCGACCTGGACAAGCTGTTCGTCCTGCTGGCCAGGGTCGGCGAGGCGGACAAGCTCATCGTCCTGCTGGACAAGGTGGGCGACGCGGAACGCCTGATCCTGCTGCTGAACCGGGTGCAGGACGCCGACCAGCTGATCCGCCTGCTGGCCAAGGTCAGCGACTCGGTGACGCTGCTGCGGCTGCTGACCAACGCGAAGATCGCCAATGCGGCCGTGCTGGAGCAGTTGCTGGGCAAGGTGGCCGACGTGGGCCTGCTGGAACGCCTGCTGAGCAACACGAAGGTCACCGACGGCGCGGAGCTGGCGCGGCTGCTGAGCAACCCCAAGGTCACCGACGCGGCAACGCTCGAACGTCTGCTGGGCAACGCCAAAACCACCGACGCCGCCACGCTGGAGCGCCTGCTGGGCAACGCCAAGGTCACCGACGCCGCCATGCTGGAACGTTTGCTGGGCAACGCGAAAGTGACGGATGGAGCGGAACTGGGACGCCTGCTCGGTAGCCCCAAGATCACCGACGGTGCAACGCTGGAACGTCTGCTCGGCAACGCCAAGATCCCCAGCGCGGCCGTGCTCGAACGTCTGCTCGGCAACACCAAGATCACCGACTTGGCCACGCTGGAACGCATGCTGGGGAATGCGAAGGTCACCGACGCCGCCACGCTCGAGCAGGTGCTCGGCAACGCCAAGCTCGCCGACGTGGCCACCCTGGAGCGGCTGCTCGCGGAAGCCAAGATCCCCTCGGTCACGGTGCTGGAACGGCTGCTGGCCGACGCGAAGGTCGCCGATGCCGCCATGCTGGAGCGGCTGATCACCGACGCGAAGATCACCGATTCCGCGCAGTTGCAGTCACTGCTCGCTGTCTGCGACACCGGGGCGAGACTGGAAAGCTTGCTGCGCATCACCGACAGCGGTGTGCAGCTGCTGGACTTCCTGACCAAGGCCGGCGGCGCCGCTCAGGCCGCGAACCTGGAGAGGCTGCTGGTCGGCATCGGCCTTCTCAAGGGCCCTGGCCAGTCGGCCAGGGCGCAGGCCCTGCTCAACGAGGCAGCCGGTTCGGGTGCCCGGTTCGCCGAGTTCGTCGAATGGGTCTCCAGGCTGTCGAGCCGGGTGAACCCGGCGCCGATCCCGGCGCCACCGCCCGAGGTGGCCGCGGCGGGCTTCCCCGGCGGCGCCAACACCCAGCACTTCCTCGACGGGCACACCTGGGAGTTCCTCGACATCGCCTCCAGGACCAACAAGTCGCTGGGAACCACGATGTGGCCGCAGGGCACCTCGCCGAGCGCGCTCATGACCGCCTTGGGTGACGCGATGCGCAATCTCAACCCCGGTGGCGGGCCGCGGCTACCGGCTCCTGGCACGCCGCTGCCCGCGACGACCTCGCTAGGCTCCGCCCAGGTGGGATCCCAGAGCGCAGGCGGCGGACGGATCGGCCAGTTCTTCCCGACAGGGGGAGAACACATCACCCAGCCGGTGATGCGGGCTCTCCACGACATCTTCAGGTGAGAGGCATGGCATGACGAGCGTGACGTTCCGGGTCGACTTGGTGGTGTCCGGCGAGCCGGTGACACTGTCTGAGACCGAGCTGTCCGAGGAGCACGCGGCTGAGCTCGCTCGCGAGTGCGTCGGCGCCATCGTGATCGACACCGGCGACAACACGCTTGAGGTCGCCGACGACCTCACGGCCGCGGTGTTCAACCTGTGCCTGCGCGGCCCGGCCGCCCTGCTGGACGACCCGCACGGCCACTTCCTCTACCGCGCCTCACTCGCCACCAGGCACGTGGTGATGATCCCCCTCGGCGATGCCGTCCGGGTGTTCGGCGAGCAGACACCGGTGGCGAACGCCGACCGGGCCGTGCTGCTGCCTGCGCTGTTCCGGTGTGGGCAGCGGCTCATCGAGCTCCTCGACCGGACCGGCGATCCGGACGAGGCCGCCCTGACGGTCGGCGACCTGCGTGCGGCGGCCACCGATACCGGGGCGGCGCTCCGCCGGCACGGTTTGATCGACTGATCCGGGGTGCAAGGCGATCGCGGCGGCCAAGGCCAACCGTGTGCTTGCGGCAACGGCGATCTGATGGACCGTTCGAGACGCGAGCGCGGAGAACCTCTGGGTGCCGCCCTCACGTTGCGTGCGGTGGAGCCGTAGGCGGCGGTTTTCCGACGGGAAGGTGTCGCGCCAGCCGACGATCGTCCCTGTCTGTGTCCTCGCGGCGCCGCACGAGCGGCCGCAGCCGAAACGAAACCTATGGCTGCGGGCGCTCGAGCGGGTGGCAAGCCATGCCTGGGCATGTGTGGACTACGGGTGCCAGCCCCATGCGCCGTCGGGGCACGAGGTCAGTGGCTCGTCGTCCATCCGGTTGCTGTAGTCGGCGAACATCTTTCGGTGTGACTCCCGGAGTGTGCCGCCCTTCGTGTAGTTGCACACCAGTACGCGGCTGGCCAGGTCGGTGCCGCGGATCAGCGGGAAGTAGACCTCCTGAATGCCCCGGTGGGCGTACGGGCCGTTCATGTCAGCTCGGTCTTCGGTGGTCTCGCCCGCCAGGATCACCAGGCGCGCCAACGGGTTGCTACGGAGCAAGTCCGCCAGGGGCTGCTTGGCGTTGATCTGCGGGTTGTTGTCGCAGCCTCGCTGTAAAGGCTGCACACGCCCTGTGCTGCTGGTACAGGTGTTCTGAAATGTGCGGCCTGATCATGCTCACGCGCAGCTGAAGGCGGTCCATGTCGTCGGCGTGCTGCCACATCGTGAGGTTCCCGAGCGACGCGCGAAAGCTAGGTCGTGTGATGGCGTCGGGATACTCCGAGTCCATTAGGAGGTCGTACAAGTACTCGACGTCTCCACCGGTGTGGCGGCGAGTTCGCACGCGTAGGCCGGCGCCTCGGAGGTGGTGGAGACCTTGTCGTCGTGCGTGTCCGGGGTAGTGCCGAGCAGAGCACTCACATGCAGTTGCAGCCGTTTCAAACGTGAGTGGCGGTCGATGCGACGCTGGACCAATGTCCGACTCTGGGCGTCCAAAGTGGATGGTCAAGCCTGTCCTTTGTGGAACTCCTAGGGCATTCTGGGGACATTTGACGTCGGGACCTGATGAGACTCGATGGGGTATGACCAGGTAAACATGCCGATGGGGCCGCCCTCGGAGGGTGTCCCGAAAACGGACCATCGCGCTACGCCGCAGGAAACTCGTCGTCGTGCACTGCGACGAGGCGACGAACCGCAGACTTCAGCGCTTGGCTGGACAAGGCGCCGAAGCCGTCGTTCTCCCGCCTCCCGCCACGGGCACTGGAGGGCGCGCTCCACCGTGGCGACGCCAAGAGCCTCTGGCTGCGTGGCGTCCATCGCCCGCGCACCACGAAACCCGACATCATGAACACGGGTGGCCTGCGCCTGCAGGACGCGATCAATCCGGGCGAGAGCTCGACCTACGCGGTCGGCGCCGCCCGTTCCGAGCTCCCCGACTCGCCTGAACGCCAGGTGCTCAAGGGGAATCATCGGAAGCACGCCGGGCTCGTCGTCCGCGTGGTTCAAGCCCTCGCCGGACTTCCCGACCTTCATCGCGGCAGTGGTGGAATTGCTCGCGCTGATCGAGAAGGAACTGGCTGCCGGCCCGAGCGCATTGGGCCGCCGGGCTTGGAAGATCGATTGGCAGATCGCTGGCGACTGATACGGTGCTGGACATGGTGAAAACTCCCCGGAACTGGGAGTTTCCCCGCTAGAAGGGTCCACGTGGTTGCATCGGCGCATGCGGGTAGCACTGGCTGACGACGCGGCGCTGTTTCGCGAGGGTGTCGCGCGTTTGCTGACGGACGCGGGTTTCGAGGTGGTGGCGAAGGCCGGCGGCGCGGCCGAGCTCTTGGCTCGGGTGCACGCCGACCCGCCGGACGTCGTGGTGGTGGACATCCGCATGCCGCCCGGCTTCACCACTGAGGGCCTCGACGCGGCACGGGAGATCCGCAGGACGCATCCCGGGGTCGGGGTGCTGGTGTTGTCCGCCCACGTCGAGCCGCACTACGCGTTGCAACTGCTCGACGCGGAGGCGCGCGGGGCCGGGTACCTGCTCAAGGATCGGGTCGCCGACCTGGCCGAGCTGTCCGACGCGGTGCGCAGGGTCGCGGCCGGTGGGCTGGTGATCGACCCCGGTGTGGTGGCGACGCTGGTGGGACGGCGGCGGGTCGACGACCCGCTGGAGTCGTTGTCGGAACGGGAACGCGAGGTGCTCGCCGTGATGGCCGAGGGGCGGTCGAACCAGGCGATCTGCGAGCGGTTGTTCCTGAGTCCCAAGACGGTCGAGGCGTACGTGCGGTCGGTGTTCACGAAGCTCGGGCTGCAGCAGGGACCCGACGACAACCGGCGCGTGCTGGCCGTGCTCGCCTACCTGCGCCGGTGAGGATTCTCTGGCTGGGCAGCGGGTTCCTCGCGCTGGCCGCGCTGGTGTGGGGTGGCTACGAGGTGTCGGTGCCCGCGGTCGTGATCAACCTCGCGGTGGGGTTGTCGTTCATCGGCGCCGGGGTGGAGGCGGCGGACCGGCGCCCGGACAGCTTCGCCGGACAGCTGATGATCGCGGTCGGACTGGCCTGGTTCGTGCGGCTGGCCGGAGCGATCGAGAACGACGTCGCGTTCGCCATCGGGGTCGCGACCAAGACGCTCTACCTCGCGGTGCTCGGGCACCTGCTGGTCACCTACCCGAGCGGGCGCATCACAAGTCGTTGGCAGCGCGTGGTTGTGAGCGTCGCCTATCTGCTGACCGTGCCGGTCAACGTCGGCTACCTGCTGGTCGCCGGGGTCGAGGGGCCGCAGAACATCGTGGCGATCCGCGAAGTCCAGTCACGCGGGATTCCGGCGGTCGCCGTGGTCGTGATGGTCAGCGGGATCGTGCTCTTCGGTGCTCTGCTGGCGCGGATGATCACGCGCTGGCTGCGGTCGGGGAGCGTGGCCCGGCGCGATCTCGGGCCGGTCGTGTGGGGTGGCGCGGCGATCGTGCTGACGGTGGTCATCACGTACTTGGCGGCGCTGGCCGGATTGCCGCCGGCGGTGCAGGTGCCGTTGCAGTGGTCGACCGAGGTGGTGCTGGTCGGGTGGCCGCTGGCGCTGCTCTACGGACTGGTGCGGGCCCGGCTGGACCGGTCGGCGGTGGGGGAGCTGGCGGTGTCGCTGGGGGCCGGCCTGCCGGGCGACCTGCGATCGGTGCTGGCGCGCACGTTGCACGACCCGTCGCTGGAGATCGTCTACGGCGAGGTCGCGCCGACGTCTCGTGGCGTCACGTACCTCGAAGCGGGAGGGACGCGGCTGGCCGCGCTCGTGCACGATCCCGCGCTGGATCCAGTGTTCGTGCGTGCGGTCGCGGCGAGTGCGGCTTTGGCCCTGCAGAACGAACTACGGGCGCGGCGCATTGTCGAGGCGGCCGACGAGGCCCGGCGTCAGGTCGAGCGCGATCTGCACGACGGCGCGCAGTAGCGGCTGGTCTCGGTGCTGCTGACGTTGCGGCTGGCCGAGAGCTCGCCGGAACTGCTGGCGGCCGCGCGGGAGGAGCTGGCCCAGGCGTTGGACGAGCTGCGCGAGCTGGCCCGCGGCATCTATCCGGTGCTGCTGACCGACGCCGGGCTCGGCCCCGCGCTGCTGTCGCTCGTCGAACGGTCGGTGGTTCCGGCGGTCCTGGTGGGTGTGCCACAGGAGCGGCTCTCGCCTGTCGCGGAACGGACCTGCTACTTCGTGGTCGCCGAGGCGTTGACGAACGCGGCCAAGCACTCGCAGGCGCGCGAAGTGAGGATCGAGGTCACCTGCGCGAACGGGCTGGTCGCGGTCGAGGTGAGCGATGACGGGGTCGGCGGCGCGGCCGGGTTGCGCGGGCTGGACGACCGGGTGGCCGCGCTGGGCGGGCGGCTCACCGTGCATTCGCCGGTGGGCGAGGGCACGACGGTGCGGGCGGAGTTCAGCGACCTGCCGCGATGACCGCGTCCGCGATCGCCTGGTGGCCCGCGGCGGTGGGGTGCACGTCGCCCTGGTCGCAGAAGTAGGTGAGCGTGCACACCTCGGCGACCGGTGACGGGATCTCGCCGTACTTCGGGTCCTGGGCCAGGTCGGTCAGCGCGCCGTAGCCGCCGGTCCTGTTGGTGACGTCGACGTAGTTCGCGCCGAACTTCGCGTACTCGGCGGCGATCTCGCCGTTGAAGTCCTCGTACAGCTTGACCGACGTGCGGGCGACGTCCTCGCCGTTCGGGATCTCGGAGTTGACCCAGGCGCCGAGGAACACGTCCGGATAGGACAGTCCGACGATCTTCACGTCCGGAGACGCCGCACGCAGTTTCGTGAGCACGGTGGCGATGTTCGTCTTGGTCTCGGTCGCCGCCGCCGTCGCGCACTCGCCGGGGTCCTGGGCCATCGCGCACGGCTCCAGCAGGTCGTTGGCGCCGATCACCACCGTGACCAGGCCGACGTCGCCGGTGCGCAGCGCGTCGACGGTCGCGTCGACCTGCGTCCTGCCGTCCGGCTCGGGTCCGCACGCGGGCCGGGCGAGGAGGTCGGCGGACGTGGCGCCGTTGCAGGCGAGGTTGACCAGGTTCAGGCCCTCCTGCGTGGCCACGATCTGGGCGAAGCTCTCGCCGGTGCCCTCCGGCCCGACGCCCGTCGCGTAGGAGTCGCCCAGCGACACGTACGTGTGCCGCTCGGGCTGCTTGGCGCTTTCGATCTCATGCGTCGCGGCCACGGGGGCGGAGGTGCACGCGGCCAGCGTCAGCAGTGTCGCCACCGGGACCACGACCAGGGCAAACCTCGGCACGCGTGCTCCTTCTCATCGGACACCGATGTGCCGAGCCTACGAGATCATCCGTGAGGGTGCTGTCAGCGGAGGCCGTCAGCCGGCGGCGGTGACGGCGTCCGCGATCGCCTGGTGGCCTGCCGGCGTCGGGTGCACGTCGGTGCGGTCGCAGAAGTACGTGAGCGTGCACACCTTGGCGACCGAGGACGGGATCTGGCCGTACTTCGGGTCCTGGGTCAGTTCGGTCAGGGCTCCGTAGCCGCCGGTCGAGTCGGTGACGTCGGCGAACTTGGCGCCGGCCTTGCGGTACTCGGCCGCGATCGTGGCGTTGAAGTCCTGGAACATCTTCACCGAGATGCCGGCGATGTTCTTGCCGTTGGGGAACGACGGGTTCACCCACGCGCCGAGGAACACGTCCGGGTAGGTCAGCCCGACGATCTTCACGTCCGGAGCGGCCTCGCGCAGCCTGGTGAGCGTGGCGGCGACGTTGGTCCTGATGCCGGCGACGGTCGTGGTCGCGCACTGCAGCGGGTCCTGGGCCAGCGCGCACGGTGCCAGGTCGTTGCCGCCGATCACCACGGTGACCAGGCCGGCCTTCCTGCCGCGCAACGCCTCGGCGGCACCGTCGAGCTGGGTCTTGCCGGCGGCGTCGGGCCCGCACGCGGGTTTGGTGGCGAGGTCGGCCGAGGTGGCGCCGTTGCAGGCCAGGTTGACGAGCTTCAGATCGGACTTCCTGGCGACGATCTGGGCGAAGCTCTCACCGGTTCCGCCCGGCCCGAACCCCGTCGCGTAGGAGTCGCCGATCGACACGTAGACCTGCTGCTCAGCGGGCGGCTGCGGGCTGCTCGACGTCGGTGCGGGCGTGGGTGTCGACGGGGTCGAGGTGCACGCCACCAGCGCCATGAGCAGCGCCACGACCAGCGCGAACCTCGGCACATCTGCTCCTTCGGATCGGGAGAACGATGTGCCGAGGCTACGAAACCGCCCGTGAGGGTCGTGTCAGCGGAAGCCGCGCAGGCGCAGGCTGTTGCTCACCACGAACACCGACGAGAACGCCATCGCGGCGCCCGCGATCATCGGGTTGAGCAGGCCGAGCGCAGCCAACGGTAGCGCCGCGACGTTGTACGCGAACGCCCAGAACAGGTTGCCCTTGATCGTTGTGAGCGTGCGCCTCGACAGCCGGATCGCGTCCACGGCGGCCCGCAGGTCACCGCGCACCAGCGTGAGGTCGCTGGCCTCGATCGCGACGTCCGTGCCGGTGCCCATGGCCAGGCCCAGGTCGGCCTGGGCGAGCGCGGCGGCGTCGTTCACACCGTCGCCGACCATCGCGACCACGCGTCCTTCGTCCTGCAGGCGCTTCACGACGTCGACCTTGTCCGCGGGCAGCACCTCGGCGATGACCTCGTCGATGCCCACCTCGGCGGCCACGGTGCGAGCTGCGGCCTCGTTGTCGCCGGTCAGCAGGACGGGACGCAGGCCGAGCTCGCGCAGGCCCTGAATCGCTTCCTTCGACGTGGGCTTCACCGTGTCCGCCATGACCAGGACGCCGCGCGCCTTGCCGTCCCACGCCACCAGCACCGCCGTGCGGCCTTGCTGTTCCGCGGCCTGCTTGGCCTCGGTGAGCGCGGGGTCGAGCGCGACGCTCCAGTCGGTGAGGAGCTTCGCCCTGCCGACGAGCACCGCGTGCCCGTCGACGACGCCCTGCACACCGAGTCCTTCGACGTTCTGGAAGTCCTCGACGGGCGGCACCTCGCCCGCGGCCTCGGCGATGGCCCTGGCGATCGGGTGCTCCGACGCGTGCTCCAGCGCACCGGCAAGCCTGAGCACCTCGGCCTCGTCTTCCGAGGTGTGCACGCTCACCAGACTCATCCGGCCCGTGGTGACGGTGCCGGTCTTGTCGAGCACGACCGTGTCGGCGCGGCGGGTGGACTCCAGCACCTCGGGACCCTTGATCAGGATGCCGAGTTGCGCGCCGCGCCCGGTGCCGACGAGCAGCGCGGTCGGTGTGGCCAGACCCAGCGCACACGGGCACGCGATGATCAGCACCGCGACCGCGGCCGTGAACGCCGCACCCGCGCCGCCGCCCGTCCCCAGCCAGAAGCCCAGCGTGCCCACGGCGAGAGCGATCACGATCGGCACGAACACCGCGGAGATGCGGTCGGCGAGGCGTTGCACCTCGGCCTTGCCGTTCTGCGCGTCCTCGACCAGCCTCGCCATCTGCGCGAGCTGCGTGTCCGAGCCGATCCGGGTGGCCCGCACGACGAGCCTGCCGCCCGCGTTGACCGTGGCGCCCACGACCGGGTCCCCCGGCCGCACCTCGACCGGCACCGACTCGCCGGTGAGCATGCTCGCGTCGACCGCCGAGCTGCCCTCCTCGACGACGCCGTCGGTGGCGATCTTCTCGCCGGGACGGACGACGAACCGGTCGCCGACCTTCAGCTCGCCGGTCGGGATGCGGACCTCGCGACCGTCCCTGATGACGGCGACGTCCTTGGCACCGAGCTCGAGCAGCGCCGTCAACGCCGCTCCGGCGCGACGCTTGGACCGCGCCTCGAAGTAGCGTCCGGCCAGGATGAACGTCGTGACGCCCGCCGCGACCTCGAGGTAGATGTTGCCGGTCCCGGCCATCCGCTCGACGGTGAACGTGAACCCGTGCGTCATGCCCGGCGTGCCGGCGGTGCCCAGGAACAGCGCGTACAACGACCACAGGAACGCCGCGCCGACGCCGATCGAGATCAGCGTGTCCATCGTGGCCGCGCCGTGCTTGAGGTTCGTCCACGCCGCCTTGTGGAACGGCCACGCGGCGTAGGTGACGACCGGTCCGGCGAGGGCGAGCGACAACCACTGCCAGTAGGTGAACTGCAGCGCCGGGATCATGGCGAGCGCGATCACCGGCACGGCCAGCGCGGTGGCCGTGACCAACCGCTGCTTGAGGGTCCTCGTCGGGTCGTGTTCTTCCTGCGGTTCTTCGGCCGTGGGGAGTTCGGCGGTGTAGCCGGTGTCCTCGACGACCTTCACCAGGTCGGCCGGGGTGAGGTCGCCCGCGTAGCTGATGCGGGCCTTCTCGGTCGCGTAGTTGACCGAGGCCTCGACGCCGTCCAGCTTGTTGAGCTTGCGTTCGATCCGCGCGGCACAGGAAGCGCAGGTCATGCCGCCGATCGAGACTTCGATGGTTTCAGTGGCCATGACCGCCCTCCTCGTGCGTCGTGAGCGTGAACTCGGCCGTGCGGACCTCGTTCTCGTGCTGGAAGTCCAGGAACAGCCGGTAGGTGCCTTCGGTGGGCACCTCGACCGCGAACTTCACCTGGTCGCCGTCCTCGGGGTGCACGTGCAGACAGGCGAGGTCGGCTGCCCGCAGTGCGACCAGGTGTCCCTTGGCGCCCAGGTAGTTCTGCAGGTCGGTGACCGGCCGGCCGTTCTTGCTGATCTGCACGGTGACGGTCGACGCCGAGTTGACCGTGAGGTCGCCCTGGAGGGTTACCTCGTAGCCGTCGACGGTGAACGTGCGGCTGACCTCGTGTGGTCGCGGCTGGTAGTCACCGGCCTTCTGGATGTCGGCGCCGAGCGTGGTTTTGGGGCCGCCTTCCGGCTTGAAGTCGGCGAACACCCGGTAGCTGCCCGCTTCCGCGAGGGTGAGCGGCACCTGCCAGGTGCCGTCCGGCGCCATCTCCGGGTGCACGTGCTGGAAGTTCGAGCCGTCGCGGCGGACGACGATCAGGTGCAGCCGCTTCTCGTGCTCCACGTCGAACCTGGTGACGGGCTTGCCGTCCGGTCCGTTGACGTGGAAGCCGAGCGAGGAGTTCTCGTGGAGCTCGAGCGTGTAGCCGTTGTCCGAGACGGACAGTCCCGGTGGGAGCCTGCCCGGCTCTGCCTGATGTTCGTTGTGCGGGGCGCTTTCGTTGTGCGCCATGGGTGGCTCCGGTGCCGGCCCGGCAGCGGCTCCCACGGCCCAGGTGCCGCCGAAGATCACGGCCAGCGCCACGCCGTAGAGCGCGACCTTGTACCCGGTCTTCATCGCTCAGCCCGCCAGCTCGTAGCCGGCCTCGGCGACGGCGGCCCGCACGTCGTCCAGCGCGACCGGTGCGGTGCTGGTGACGGTGACCTTGCCGGTCTCCAGGTGAACGCTGACATCGCTGACACCGCTGATCTGCGTGATCTCCTCGGTGACCGAGGCGGCGCAGTGGCCGCAGGTCATGCCGTTGACGGTGTAGTCGGTGGTCTCGCTCATGGTGGATCTCCTCACGGGGTCAGGAGCGGACCAGGCGGGCGATGGCGTCGCTGGCTTCCGCGATCTTCGCGTCGGCCGCGGTGCCGCCCTCGCTGATGGCCTGGCTCACGCAGTGCTTGAGGTGCTCGTCGAGCAGCCCCAGTGAGACCGCCTGCAACGCCCTGGTGGCCGCGGAGATCTGGGTGAGCACGTCGATGCAGTACTCGTCGTTCTCGATCATCCGCTGCAAGCCGCGGACCTGGCCCTCGATCCGGCGGAGGCGGCGCAGGTGGGCGTCCTTGTTCTCGGCGTAGCCGTGCATGTCTCGCTCCTTCTCTCGAGCCACCGCGCGGCCGGCTGGTGACGCCGGGGGAGCGGTGCGCTCGGCACCTTTATACCCTAGGGGGGTATGGGTATGTCAAAGGTTGCTGGTGCGGAGGCCCTGTCCCGCGGTTATCTTGCGATCGTGGAAGATCGGCAGAAGCTCGCGCACGACACGGTCCGGCTGGCGGTGATCGTCGGCGCGCTCGGTGTCGTGTTCGGCGACATCGGTACCAGCCCGATCTACACGATCCAGACGGTCTTCAGCCCGTCGGACCCACACCCGGTGCCGGTGAGCGTGGACAACGTCTACGGCGTGGTGTCGCTGATCTTCTGGTCGGTCATGATCATCGTGACGATCACCTACATCCTGCTGGCGATGCGCGTCGACAACGACGGCGAAGGCGGGATCATGGCCCTGATCACGTTGCTGCGGCGGTGGAAGTCAAAGCAGGGCAGGAAGGCGGCGGCGACGCTGGCGGGGCTGGGGCTCTTCGGCGCGGCCCTGTTCTTCGGCGACAGCATGATCACGCCCGCGATCTCGGTGCTGTCCGCCGTGGAGGGCCTGAAGGTCGTCGAGCCGGAGCTGGAGCGGTTCGTGGTGCCGATCACCGCGGTGATCATCGTGGGGCTGTTCCTGGTGCAGCGCAGGGGAAGTGCTGCGGTCGGACGGTTCTTCGGGCCCATCATGATCCTGTGGTTCACGGCGATCGGCGCGGCCGGCATCGTGGGGATCGTGGGCCATCCGGAGATCCTCAAGGCGCTGTCGCCGACGTACGCGCTCGGGTTCCTGTTCGGGCACTTCGGCACCGCGTTCTTCGCGCTGGCGGCGGTCGTGCTGGCGGTGACGGGTGCCGAGGCGCTGTACGCGGACATGGGGCACTTCGGGCGGCCGGCGATCGCGCGCGGGTGGTCGTTCCTGGTGCTGCCCGCTTGTGTGCTCAGCTACATGGGGCAGGGCGCGCTGATCCTCGCGGACGAGAAGAACATCAGCGGGCCCTTCTTCCTGCTGGTGCCCGAGTGGGGGCGCTGGCCGATGGTGGTGCTCGCGACGGCGGCGACCGTGATCGCCTCGCAGGCCGTGATCACCGGCGCGTACTCGGTGGCGTCACAGGCCGCGCAGCTCGGGTACCTGCCACGGCTGCGCATCGCGCACACGTCGGAGTCGACGATCGGGCAGATCTACGTGCCGTGGATCAACTGGCTGCTGATGGTGTCGGTGCTGACTCTGGTGTTCGCGTTCCGCAGCTCGGCGGCGCTGGCGTTCGCGTTCGGCATGGCGGTGACCGGAACGATCACGATCATGACGACGCTGTTCCTGTTCATCTCGCGGTTGAAGTTCAAGGCGCCGGCGTGGGCGATCGCGCTCGGGTGCGTGGTGCTGCTGGGTGTCGATCTGCTGTTCCTCGCGGCGAACCTGACCAAGCTGCTGCACGGCGCGTGGCTGCCGCTGCTGATCGCCCTCACCGCGTTCACGGTCATGACGACGTGGCAGCGCGGCCGTGCGATCGTGACCCAGAACCGCCGGAAAGCCGAAGGATCGCTGCAAGCGTTCATCGAGGAGCTGCACGAGCTGGCGCCGATCCGGGTGCCCGGTTGTGCCGTGTTCCTCAACCGCGGCAAGGAAACCGCGCCGCTGGCCATGCGCGCGAACGTCGAGCACAACCACGTGCTGCACGAGCGCGTGGTCGTCGTGTCCATCGAGACCGAACCGGTGCCGCGCGTGCCGCCCGGCCGCAGGGTCGAGGTCGACGACCTGGGATACGGCGACGACGGGATCATCCACGTGAGCGCTCGCTTCGGGTACATGGAGACGCCGGACGTGCCGGCGGCGCTGGCGTTGCTGGACCCCGCGCAGACCGAGGGCGAGCTGGACCTCGACCAGGCCCGGTACTTCCTGTCGAAGATCGAGCTGCAGCGCGGCAAGGCGCCGACGATGGCGGGCTGGCGCAAACGCCTGTTCGTCGCCACGTCCTACATCACCGCGGACGCCGCCGAGCACTTCGGATTGCCCCGAGAGCGAACAGTGATCATGGGCGCGCACATTGATGTCTAGCTGAGGGGCAGCCACCCGAACGGGTGAGGTTCGTCCGGATCCACGCCTGGCGCCGTCTGGTGAATGTCCTGAAATCATGGTCATCTCCCTCCCCGCAATAGGAAGGGGCGGGCGGCGCGGCGGCTTGGCAGGACACGGCCGAGGAGGAGTGGAACACACAGCCGAAGAGGAGTGGAACACACGGCCGAAGAGGAGTGGAACTGGGTCATGGGCACCGTGACGCCGGTCCCCGAGCACGGCGACGAGACCGCGAGGTCGTTGGTGGATCCGGACATCGTCGCTTCGATGGCCCGGCGCGTGCAGTTGGGCATCGACGTGGTGGTCGACGCGACCGGGCGTACCGGCGAGGCTGCGCACGGGCGGTGGGCTGGTGAAACGGTTCGGTGGCGTGTTCGTCGGCGTCGAGTGCGTGTGCTCGGACGAAGCCTGCACCGCTCACGGGTTGAGGTGCGGTCGCGGGGGATTCCTGGCTCGGACGAACGTCTGCGCCGCTCACGGGTCGAGGGCCGGTCGCGAGGCGGTCGCGGGGCATTCCTGGTTGGCATGCAACGGTTCCGTGGGCCCACGTCGAACGCATGCGCGGCCTGTGGCAGCCGTGGGAGGACGACCACCTCGTGCTCGACTCGGTCGTCGAAACCCCGGAGAGCTTGCTGAAACGAGTCCTGGACGCGCTAGTCGACTGACACGTCGGGCAGCGGCCTGCGGCTGATGTCGCGGGCCTCGTCCGGCGGAACTCCCAGCATGCGCAACAGGTCCTCGGCGATCTGGTCGGTCGCCGCCGCGTCGTCGCGCTCGGGCTCGGCGTGCAGCAGCTGGCCGAGCGCCAGCACCGCGCCCGCGACGATCACCAGCGCCATCTCCGAGTCCGCGACCGTGAAGCGGCCGGCCGTGATCGCCGCGTCGATGTCTCTGCGTGCCCGCGGTGCCAGGCCCCTGCCTGACTTGGTCAGCTCGAAACCGTTGTGCAGCAACACCTTGCTGAGCTCTGGCAGGCGCCTGTGCAGGCGTCCGGTGAGCCGGAAGCTCTGGGCGAACACGTGCGCAGGGTCATCGAGATCGCCGGTGTGGCTGTCGAGCACCTGCCCGAACGTGTCCAGCGCGTCCTCGAGAGCCGCGTGGAAGAGGGCTTCCTTGCTCTCGAAGTGGTTGTAGAACGAGCCCATCCCGACGTCCGCGCTCTGCGTGATTTCCAGGATCGGGGCGTTGAGCTTCCCATTCGCGATGAAGTCCTGCGCCGCGCTGATCAGTGCGGCGCGCGTGCGGGCC
Organism: Lentzea sp. NPDC005914; assembly: GCF_040629405.1. Taxonomy (NCBI): domain Bacteria; kingdom Bacillati; phylum Actinomycetota; class Actinomycetes; order Pseudonocardiales; family Pseudonocardiaceae; genus Lentzea; species Lentzea sp. NPDC005914. Next base: position 64,032 of record NZ_JBEXVQ010000028.1, read on the forward strand.
TTGCGGCGCTGCAGACGGTTCTCGGTCACGTTCTCTGTCACCCACTCAGTCTAGTCGAACGTCATAACTGACGAAATCCTCAGAACCTGCTTGACTGATGAGGTGTTCATAACTGAGGATTTCGTCAGAAGGGAGTGGTGATGAGCGATCCGCATGCCGGGCTGCACAGCGAGCAGGGCGCGTTGACCGGTGAGCACCCCGGCCGCGCTCGTGATCCGATCATCAAGGCGCACGACCTGGCGTGGTTCGAGTTCGTCAAGCCCGACCTGCGCAAAGCGGAGGAGTTCGCGACCGCGTTCGGGTTCACCACGGCCCTGCGCACCGCCGATGAGCTGCACTTGCGCGGCACGGATCCGGGCGCGCCCTGCGTGCTGATCCGCAGGGGACCGCGCGAACGGTTCCTGGGTCCCGCGTTTCGCGCCGCCGATGCCCGTGACGTGCTGCGACTCGCCAACGCCGCTGGTGGGAGCGTTGCCAAGCTGCCAGACAGCCTCGGTGGGGTGAGCACGACCATCACCGATCCGAGCGGGCTGCCGGTCAGGGTCGTCGCGGACATGCACGACCTGCCCGCGTTGCCCGCCCAGACGCCACTCACGATCAACACCGGACACCACGGCGACCGCGTCAACGCTCTGCAACGGCCTCCACGCGAACCAGCACGGGTGCAGCGGCTCGGGCACGTCGTCATCCAGACCACGAAGTACCGCGAGACACTCGACTGGTACCTCACGCATCTCGGCCTGATCGTCAGCGACTTCCTGTTCTACCCAGGACAACGCGAGCGCGGGCCGGTCATGAGCTTCATCCGCTGCGACCGGGGCGACGAGCCGGCCGACCACCACACGCTGGCGCTCACCTTGGGCCCTGCCAACAGGTACGTGCACTCGGCGTACCAGGTCGCGGACCTCGACGCGCTCGCGGCGGGCGGCGAGTACCTGCTCGACCACGGCTACCGGCGGTCGTGGGGCATCGGCCGGCACATTCAGGGCAGCCAGCTGTTCGACTACTGGCGCGACCCGGACGGGTTCCTGGTCGAGCACTTCAGCGACGGCGACCTGTTCGACTGCTCGCTCGAACCGGGCTGGGCGCCGATGTCCGCGTCCGGCCTCGCCCAGTGGGGACCGCCCGCCACCAGGGACTTCCTCGGTGTCCGGCCGGCGGAGCTGATCACCGTGGCCACCGGGCTGCGCGAGGACAACGAATTCGACCTGCATCGCCTGCGCGGCATGCTGAAAGCAGCGAGCTCATGAGCACCTCGATCCTGCGCACCGCCGACGCCTGGTGGGTCGCGACCCCGGACGGCGCCACCCGAATCGACACCACGGCCCGCACCACGGGCGAATTGCTGACGAGCACGTTCACCACCACCAGCTCACCGGTCCCGATCGACGAACTGCGGCTGCTCTCACCGATCACCGCGCCGTGCCGGGTGGTCGCGCAGATGACCAACTACGTCTCGCACGTCCGCGACACCGGCCTGAACCCGAAAACCACGCCGCTGACGTTCTTCCGCAAGTCGTCCGGCTCGATCAGCGGCCCGTACGACGACGTCGTGAAGCCGTCGCACGTGCGGCTGCTCGACTACGAGGCCGAGATCGGCCTGGTCATGGGCGGCGACGACCAGATCGCCGGGCTGGTGATCACGAACGACGTGTCCGCCCGCGATCTCCAGCTGCCGAAAACCCAGTTCTACGAGTCGAAGTCGTACCCGACGTTCACTCCGGCCGGCCCGGTGCTGGTCCTGCTCGACCCCGGCGAGATCGACAGGTTCGCGGACCTGCGGCTGCGGCTGTGGGTGAACGGTGAGCTGCGTCAGGACATGACCGCGGACGACATGATCTACCCGCCCGCACAGGCTTTGCGAGCGCTCACGCGGTTCCAGCGCCTCGATCCCGGCGACCTCGTGCTCACCGGCACGCCCGTCGGCACGGCGTTGAGCGCACCGCCCAAGCCGGTCCAGCTGATCACCTCACTGCTGCCGGCCGCGACCAAGTGGCGGCTGTTCTTCAAGTCGCAGGCGCGCAACCCCAAGTACCTCCAGGACGGCGACGTCGTGGAGATCGCCATCGGCACCGACGACGGCAAGCTCGACCTCGGCCGCCAGCGCACGGTGGTGAAGGCATGAGCACGTTGTGGCCGCGCTACAACGCGCCCGAGGACCTCGCCGAGATCGAGTCCGTCCCGTTGGCGGCCCGCGGCCTGCCCGACTCCACCTACGCGTTGCTGGAACGAGCAGCCGACCTGTGGCCGAACCGCAGCGCGATCACGTTCCTGCCGGGAGTGACGTGGACGTTCAGCGATCTGCTTCGCCACGTCCACGAGTATGCGAACTCGTTCCGACGTCAGGGATTCCTGCGCCGCGACGCCATCGCGCTGATGTCGGACGACCGGCAGGTGATGATCCCCGCGATCCTCGCCGCGCAGCTGGTCGGGATCGCCATGCCGATCAACCCGGCTTTGTCGCCTGAGCACGTTGACGAGCTTCTCGTTCGCTCCGGCGCTCGCATTCCCGACCTCAGCGACCCCGGACCGTCCACATTCGACGGTGCGCGGCCGCAGAGTTCGGACCTGGCGGCGTACTTCCACACCGGCGGCACGACCGGCGCGCCGAAGATCGCCGCGCACACCCACGCCAACGAGGTCGCCAACGCCTGGATGCTCGCCGCGAACGAGCTGCTGGACGAGGACGCGGTGCTGTTCGCCGCGCTGCCGTTGTTCCACGTGAACGCGCTCATCGTCACAGTGCTCACGCCGTTGTTCAAAGGACAGCACGTGGTGTGGGCAGGTCCCCTCGGCTACCGCGATCCGGCGCTGTACGGGGAATTCTGGCAGATCGTCGAGCGCTACCGGATCACGACGATGAGCGCGGTCCCGACGGTCTACTCGGTGCTCGCCCAGTGCCCGGTGAACGCGGACATCAGCAGCCTCCGGTTCGCGATGGTCGGCGCCGCACCACTCCCGCCCGCCGTTCGGAAGGCCTTCGAGGCACACACCGGTGTGCCGCTCGTCGAGGGCTACGGACTCACCGAGGCGACCTGTGCCAGCGCCCGCAGCTTCCCGGACGCGCCGAGGCCGGGCTCGGTCGGGCAGCGCCTGCCGTACCAGCAGGTGAAGGCCCGGGACGGTGTGCTCGCGATCAGCGGACCGACCGTGTTCGCGGGCTACGTGACGGGTCCTGGCGAGCTGGAGCCGCCGGGGGAGTGGCTGGACACGGGTGATCTGGCGAGTGTCGACGACGACGGGTTCGTCCGGCTTTCGGGGCGGGCCAAGGACCTGATCGTGCGCGGCGGCCACAACATCGACCCCGCGGTGATCGAGGACGCGTTGCTCGGCCATCCGGCGGTGACCGCGGCGAGCGCGGTGGGGCAACCGGATCTGCACGCGGGTGAGGTCCCGGTCGTCTACGTGACGCTCGCGGCCCAGGCCACGCCGGAGGAGTTGCGGCAGTGGGCGCGGGAACGGGTACCGGAGAAGGCGGCTGCTCCCAAGGAGGTCGTGGTGCTGGACGCGCTGCCGTTGACCGTCATCGGAAAGCCGTACAAACCGGAGTTGAGAGCGGACGCCACTCGCCGCGTCTTCCCCGATCTCGAGGTCGTGATCGAAGGCGGGACAGTCGTCGTGCTGGCCACGGAGGAAGCGAAGCCCGTGCTGGAGCAGTACACGGTGGCCTGGAGGATCACATGACCATCGCTCTCGCCGTTCTCGTGGCCCTCATCTTCCTCGGTCTCGGCACCGCCAAGGTTCTCGCCCTGCCGATGGCTCGCGAGCTCGCCACCCACTCCGGCTTCTCCGTCACCGCCTACCGAGGTATCGGCGTCCTCGAGCTCGCGGGCGCGACCGGCGTCCTGCTCGGCTTGGTCGTCCCAGTACTCGGCGGCCTTGCCGGGGCAGGCCTTCTGCTGCTCCTTGCAGGCGCGCTGATCACGCACCTGCGCAACCAACACACCCTCCAGCAGATCGCACCGGCCCTCGTGTGCGCGCTGCTCGTCATCGGATACCTGGTGGTACTGCTGTGAACCGCATCGACACGCATCAGCACGTCGTCCCGCCTCGCTATGCGGAGTGGCTGAGGGAGAAGGGGATCCGTCCCGGCGGCGTCGACGTCCCGGACTGGTCCGAGAGCGCCGCCCTCGAGTTCATGGACGGCCACGGCATCCAGACCGGAATCCTCTCGCTGTCCACGCCCGGCGTGTACTTCGGCGACGTGGCGGAAGCTCAGAAGTGGGCCCGCGAGATCAACGAGTACTGCGCCGGCGTGCGCGACCGGCACCCCGACCGGTTCGGCTTCTTCGCCACGCTGCCGATGCCCGGCGTGGACAGCGCGATCGAAGAAGCCGAGTACGCCCTGGACGTTCTCGGAGCGGACGGCATCGTGCTGCTCGCCAACTACGATGGCCGCTACCTCGGCGACGAGACTTTCGTGCCACTGCTGGAGTTTCTGCACCAACGCGGCGCCGTCGTGTTCGTGCACCCCGGCGAACTGCCAGCGGAACCTGTGCCCGGCATCCCGGGCTTCACCGCGGACTTCCTGCTCGACACCACCCGCACCGCGATCAGCCTCATCCTGTCCGGCGCGATGCAGCGGTACGCGAACATCAGGTTCATCCTCGCGCACTCCGGCGGGTTCGTGCCCTACATCGCCTACCGCATCCTGCTGACGATGGTGAGAGAAGGACTGGCCCCGAACCTCGACGTGCTCAAGCAGTTCTACTACGACGTCGCGCTCTCGGCGACGCCCGCCGCGCTGCCGAGCCTGCTCGAGGTCGCCGACCCCGAGCACATCACCTACGGCAGCGACTTCCCCTTCGCGCCACCGGTCGCGGTCGCCGCCATCAACGGCCTGTACGAGAAGTACCCGCTGGACCCGGCACAACGGGCAGCGATCGACCGCGGCAACGCCGAGGCCCTGTTCCCTCGCCTGAAGGGGCTGTCATGACCGACGTTCTCATCGTGGGCGGAGGCGGCGCCGGGCTCACGGCCTCGATTCTGCTGTCCCAGCTGGGCATCGACACGCTGCTCGTGAACGCCCGCCCCGGCACGAGCGCGCTGCCCAAGGCCCACTACCTCAACCAGCGCACGATGGAGATCTTCCGCGACCTCGGCATCGCGGACGCCGTCTACGAGCGCGGCACGCCACCGCACCAGATGTCGCACACCGCCTGGTACGCCGGGCTGCGCGGCGACGACCCCGACTTCGGCCGCGAGTTCGGCAGGATGGAGTGCTGGGGCGCCGGCGGGCAGAACCCGGCGTGGGCGGCGGCCAGCGCGTGCCTGCCGGCGAACCTGCCGCAGATCCGGCTCGAACCGATCCTCAAGCAGCGCGCCGAAGAGCTCGGCACCGTCCGGTTCAACCACGACGTGAGCGCCATCAGCCAGGACGAGGACGGCGTCACGGCCACGATCCTGAACAAGGACACCGGCGAGACCTACGAGGTGCGCAGCCGCTACCTGCTCGGCTGCGACGGCGGACGCACGGTCGGCCCGGCGATCGGCGTCACGATGGAGGGCCATCGCGATGTCGCCCGCGTGGTGACCTGCCACCTCAGCGCCGACCTCTCGCGGTGGGCACGCGACCCCGAGGTGCTGATCCGCTGGCTCTTCCTGCCCCAGATGGGACTCGGCGGCGTCCTCGCGCCCGCGGGCCCGGACAGGTGGGGCCCGGACTCCGAGGAGTGGATCTACCACCTCAACTACCGCGCCGACGACCAACGCGCGCTCGACGACGCCGCCGTCGAAGAGGACATGCGCAAGGCACTCGGCATCGACGCCTGCGAACTCCACAGGATGACCCGCTGGTCGATCGAGGGCGTGGTGGCGGACAGGTTCCGCGACGGCAGGGTGTTCCTGCTCGGCGACGCGGCCCACCGCCATCCTCCGACGGGCGGTCTCGGCTTGAACGCGGCCGTGCAGGACGCTCACAACCTCTGCTGGAAGCTCGCTTCTGTCCTCAACGGACAGTCCGGCGAAGCGCTCCTCGACACCTACGAACCCGAACGCAAACCGACCACCGCGCGCAACGTGCAACGGGCCGTCGAGAACGCTCTCAACCACCTCGTGACCACCCAGGCGCTCGGCCTCAGCCCTGAGCAGACCGAAGAGGAGAACTGGGAGGCGCTGCGCCGGGTGTGGGGTGACCGCGGCGAGGAAGCGAGGCGTGCGGTCGCCAGCCACTCGATGGAGTTCGACGAGCACAACGTCGAATACGGCTACACCTACGACTCGGCCGCGATCATCAGCGACGGGACCGAACCGCCGCCCAACCCGGACCCGATCAGGCTCTACCAGCCGGGAACACGACCGGGAGACCCGCTGCCGCACGCGTGGCTCGACAACGGGGTCCCGGTCATGGACCTGGTGCGCCCCGGCCGGTTCCTGCTCATCGCGGGGGAGCAGGGCCACGACTGGCTCGCGGCGGCGGCGAAGGCCGCAGTGGACCTGGACGTGCCGGTCGACGCGGTCCGGATCGGTCACCTCGACGGCGACCACCTGGACCCGCGTTCCGCCTGGGCGCGGCACCGCGGGATCACCGATCGGGGCGCGATCCTGGTGCGCCCCGATCGGTTCGTGGCCTGGCGATCAACGGGGGAAGCCGCGGACCCCGCCGCGGAACTGGTCGATGTTCTGACCAGAATCCTTGCCCGCTGAGCGCAGCGCCCGGTGAGGCATCAGAGGCGGTAGAAGTTCGAGTAGTGGTCCGGCGAGAAGTAGACGACGCCGTTGTTCTTGTTCACGACGATCCGGTATGCGTCGCGGGCGGCACCCTTGGCGCGCGGGTAGACGTCGAGCTCCTGGTAGATGTAGCCGGACGGCAGCTGGCCCTCGCGGTTGAAGAACTGGCCGCCCGTGTAGTTGTACTTGCCGGCGGGCCACGCGTACCAGCCCTTGCTCGGGTAGCCCATCGACTGCCACGTCGAGTTGGCGGAGCGTGCTGCCGCGCAACGGGACTGCGTGCAGGAGTTGTAGACGGCGGCGTCGGCGGCGGGTGCGACCGCGGTCGTCACTCCGAGCACGGACACGACGATGGCGAGAGCGGCGAGCAGGCGGTGCGTCCAGTGCGGTTGCAGGGTGTGCACTTCAGACCTCCATCGGCAGGGATCGCTGGATGTCGTGATCATTTCTGCTGATCACCACCAGCCGGTGAACGGCAGGGAACCATCCGCACAACGGCGACTGTGGCCTGTTCACGCTCGCACAGATCTCATCGGTGTGAACGGTCTTGGAGCAACCACCGCGATTCCACCTGTCGTGGCTCTGAACGCCTTAGTTGATCAACTCCGAACAGCGGATTGCACACGCGGCCACCGGCGATAAGTTTGTCCAATGGCAGCGCGGAAACACTTCTTGGTGCTGTTGATCCTGCTCACCGCTGCCTGCACGGCCGAGCAGGGCGGCACGCCCAGACCAGCTCCACAGGCCTCTTCCCCGACGCTCGACAAGGAGACGTCCACCAAGGTGCGCGCGATCGTCGACGCCCGCACCGTCGAGCTCGCGAACGGCACTCGCGCCCAAATCTCCCTGCTCGCCGAGCCTTCGCCGTGCGCTGTCGAGGCGGCCCTGGAGTTCGCCACGAAGACGTTGCTGGACAAGGAGGTCCACGTCGGCAGCATCACGCCCGGCGAGGTGACGCTGGTGCTGGAGGACGGCGCGGACTACGCGCTGCTGGCCGTCAAGAACGGCGTCATGCGCACCACCGGCGTGGACGGTGGTCCGATGATGGAGGCTGAGTCCAAGGCGTCGAAGGCGAAACTCGGGTTGTGGGGCAAGGACTGTCCCAGCTCGGCAACTCCCACGCCCCCGCCGGCCGTGACCACTGCGCCCGTGCCCGCTCCGCCCTCACCCACGACACCGCCGGCGCCGCCCTCGCCGCCGTGCGTTGTCGCTTACCGGGTCAACAGCACGTGGCCCGGCTCGTTCCAGGCCGAGGTGACCGTCCGCAACGTCAGCGCTGCCCTGATCGAAGGCTGGACGTTGCGCTGGCGCTTCCCCGACGGGCAGACCGTGGCGCAGATGTGGAACGCCACGGTGTCCCAGTCCGGCGCGGACGTGAGTGTGACCAATGCCGGCTACACCGCGCTGATCGTGCCCAACGGTTCGGTGTCGCTCGGGTTCAACGGCTCGGTGAACGGCGCCAACTCGGTGCCCACGTCGTTCACGTTGAACGGCGCGACCTGCACGACCGGATGATCAGTTCGCTACCACGTCGTCTCGGTGCCGTCAGCCTGTCCGGCGGCTGGACAGGCTGCGCTCGATGCCGTGCGCAGCCACTCGCAGCCCGGAGACCAGCCGCACCTCGTCCCGCTTGAGCGACGGCACGACGACGCCGAGAGCCGCGACAACGGTCTCGCCGTCCCGGATCGGGACGGCGACGCTGTATCCGCCGAGCGACATCTCCTCGTAGGTGGTGGCGTAGCCGTCGGCGAGGACACGGTCGAGCTGTGCCCTGAGCTGCGCGGGCTGGGTGATCGTGTACGGGGTGATGCGGTCGAGTTTCTTCATGGCCTCCCGCCTGACCGCTTCCGGTGCGTGAGCGAGGAGCACCTTGCCGACGCCCGTGGCGTGCAACGGCAGATGCGAGCCGATCTCGCTGACGACCGGCACGGAGCGCTGGCCGGAGACGCGGTCGAGGTAGAGGACCTCGAGCTTGTCGCGGACGCCGAGGTGCACGGTGGCGAGCGTGCCGGCGTAGAGGTCGTGCAGGAACGGCGAGGCGAGGCGGCGCAGGTCGGTCTGCACGGGCGCGAGCGTGCCGAGCTGCCAGAGGCGCTGGCCGACGACGTAACCGCTCGGTGTTCGCGTCAACGCTCCGGCCTTGGTCAGCTCGTTGACCAGGCGATGTGCGGTGGTGAGAGGCAGGTCGGCCCGCCTGCTGAGCTCGGTGAGCGTCAGCCGCGGATGCTCCTCGTCGAACGCCGCGAGCAACGCGATCGTGCGCGCCACCACCGTCGCGCCCGGAACCGAGGTGTTCCCCGCCATGGGCTTCCTTCCGCTCAGTGGAAGCTTACCGTCGACGGCGTCCGGTGCGCGTCCCTAGCGTTTGACTCCGTGACGACCAGCCAGCACGAGATCAGCGACGAGATCGCGAAGATCCAGGCCGACTCACCGACGGGTGCGCCGCTGCTGGACTTCCCGCCGTACCGCAGCACCCTGCTGCGCCACCCGACCAAGGATCTCCAGCTGGTCGACCCGGAGGGCGCCGAGCTGCTCGCCCCGGTGTTCGGCCACTCCGACGTCGGCGCCGTCGAGTCCGACCTGACCATCCAGCGCGGCGGTGAGCCCATCGGCGAACGCATCCGCGTGCACGGCCGCGTGACCGACGGTGACGGGCGGCCGGTGCGCCGCCAGCTCGTCGAGATCTGGCAGGCCAACGCCGCGGGCCGCTACTCGCACCAGGGCGACCAGCACCCGGCACCGCTGGACCCCTTCTTCACGGGCGTCGGACGGTGTCTGACCGACGACGACGGCTGGTACACGTTCACAACGATCAAGCCCGGCCCGTACCCGTGGCGCAACCACCACAACGCGTGGCGGCCCGCGCACATCCACTTCTCGTTGTTCGGCACGGACTTCACCCAGCGGCTGATCACGCAGATGTACTTCCCCGGCGACCAGCTGCTCGCGCTGGACCCGATCGCGCAGTCGATCACCTCGCCGGCCGACCTGGCGCGGCTGATCGCGTCCTACGACCACTCGCAGTCGGAGCACGAATGGCTGCTCGGCTACCGGTGGGACATCGTGTTGACCGGAAGCCACGCGACCTACCTGGAGCCGTCCGATGACTGAGTCCGCACTCGGAGCCACCCCTGGCCAGACCGTCGGGCCGTTCTTCCACCACGCGCTGGCCTATCCCGGCGACTCGGAGCTGGTGCCGTTCGGGTCGGCTGGATCCGTTGTGCTGCACGGGTACGTGTACGACGGTGCCGGCGTCGCGGTGCCGGACGCGATGATCGAGATCCGGCAGGCCGACGCGTCCGGGGCGGTGCCTGCCGTCGGTGGGTCGTTACGGCGGCGTGGTGCCGGTTTCACCGGGTGGGGGCGGTGTTGCACCGACTCGGCCGGGCACTACTGGTTCAGCACGGTGGAGCCTGGAGCGCCGTTCTTCGCGGTGACGGTGTTCGCGCGGGGACTGCTCGACCGGTTGTTCACGCGGATCTACCTGCCCGGAGCCGCTGGTGCTCTCGACGGGCTGGTGGCCTCGCGGGAGAACGACGGGCGGCTGCGGTTCGACATCCATCTGCAGGGGCCGTCCGAGACGCCCTTCTTCACGTTCCCGCGGACCTGACCGTGCTGCCCGGGTCGTATCGCGCTGCCGGACTGGTGGAGGACGCCGCGCTGGTCCGGGCGATGCTGGACGTCGAGGTCGCGTGGGCTCGGGTGCTGGGGACGCCGGTCTCGCTGGGTTCCTGGGTACCGGACCTGGATCCACGTGAGATCGAGGCGGCGGGGAATCCGGTGCTGCCTCTGGTTTCGGCGTTGCGGCAGAAGGTTTCCGGAGCGGTCCACACTGGACTGACGAGCCAGGACGTGCTCGACACCGCGTTGATGTTGCTGGCGCGTGGGGTTCTGCGGCAGGTCTCGGCGGACCTGGGGCGCGTTGGTTCCGCACTGGCGCGGCTGGCCGACGAGCATCGGTCGAGCGTCATGGCGGGGCGGACGTTGACGCAGTTCGCCGTGCCGATCACGTTCGGGCTGAAGGCCGCGCGGTGGTTGGCGGGCGTGCAGGACTGCCTGGAGGAACTCGACGTCGTCGCGCGGGGGCTGCCGGTGCAGTGCGGAGGTGCGGTGGGGACGTTGTCGCGGGTGGCTTCCGCGGCGGATCCGGTCGAGGCCGCCTCGTCGTTCGCCGGGTACCTGGGGTTGGTATGGCCCGGGCTGCCCTGGCACACCTACCGGGCGCCGGTGACGCGTCTGGGAGACGCGTTGGTGCGGGTGTGCGATGTGCTCGGGGTGCTGGCCGCGGACGTGCTGACGCTGGGGCGGCCCGAGATCGGCGAGGTCTCCGAAGGGGCCGTGGCCGGGCGGGGTGGATCGTCGACCATGCCGCACAAGCGGAATCCGGTGTTGTCGGTGCTGGTGAACAGCGCCGCTCTGCAGGCTCCGCAGCTGGGAGCGCAGTTGCACCTGTGTTCGTCGCGAGCGGTGGACGAACGGCCTGACGGGGCCTGGCACGCCGAGTGGCCGGCGTTGCGGTCGTTGATGGAACTGGCGGTGGTGGTGGCTTCGCAGGCGGCTGAACTGGTCGAGGGGCTCGAGGTGTACGCGGACGTGATGGCGCGCCGGGCGAGCGAGGCAGCCGGTGACCTGCTGGCCGAGCAGGGTGGCGGGTCGGATCCGGCTTCCTACCTGGGAGCCGCGGAGTCCTTTGTGGACGTGGTGCTGAAGCGGTGGGAGAGCCGGTGACCTACGACGACGGCATGAAGGTTCGGCGAGAGGTGCTCGGCGACGCGCATGTGGACCGGGCGGCGCCGGACGAGTTCACGCGGGACTTCCAGGAGTTCATCACGCGGTATGCGTGGGGCGAGATCTGGACGCGGCCCGGGCTGGACCGGCGGATGCGGAGCGCGATCACGTTGACGGCGTTGATCGCGCGCGGGCATTGGGACGAGCTCAAGTTGCACGTGGCGGCGGCGCGACGGAACGGGCTGAGCGTCGAGGAGATCGGTGAAGTGATCTTGCAGAGCGCGATCTACTGCGGTGTACCCGCGGCCAATCACGCGTTCGCGGTGGCGCGGTCGGTGTTGAAGGAGGAAGCGTGACCCGGACTCAGGTGGGCATCGTCGGTGGCGGGCCGGCCGGGCTCATGCTCTCGCACCTGTTGGCGCTCAACGGGATCGACAGTGTTGTCATCGACAGCAGAACGCGCGTGCAGATCGAGAACACGGTCCGCGCGGGCATCCTGGAAGCCGACAGCGCCCGGTTGCTCGTCGACACCGGGGTGTCGGACCGGGTGCTGCGGGACGGGCATCCGCATGAGGGCATTGACCTGCGGTTCGGCGGCGAGAGCCACCGGGTCGACTTCCGGGCGCTGGTGGGCGAGTCGGTGTGGCTGTACCCGCAGACCGACGTGTTCGTGGACCTGGCGAACGCGCGCGAGCGCGACGGCGGCGACGTGAGGTTCGGTGTCAGCGACACCACCGTCGACATCAACGAGCCCGCGATCCGGTTCGTCGACGGTGACGGCGTCCGGCAGGAGGTGCGGTGCGACCTTCTCGTCGGGGCGGACGGCTCGCGGTCGATCTGCCGGGCCGAGGTGCCGGAGTCCGTGCGTACGCACAGCTTCCGGGAGTACCCGTTCGCCTGGTTCGGGATCATCACCGAGGCGCCGCGCAGTGCGCCGGAGCTGGTGTACGCGCACTCGCCGCGTGGGTTCGCGTTGATCAGTCAGCGCACCGAGACGCACCAGCGCATGTACTTCCAGTGCGACCCGGACACCGATCCCGCGACCTGGTCGGCGGACCGGATCTGGGAGGAGCTGCAGGCAAGGGTGGCCGGGCCCGACGGGTTCACGCTGAACGAGGGGCCGATCACCGAGAAGACGGTGCTGCGGTTCCGGTCGTTCGTCGCGGAACCCATGCGCCACGGCCCGCTGCTGCTCGCCGGCGACGCCGCCCACACCGTGCCGCCGACCGGTGCGAAAGGCCTCAACCTGGCGTTGGCGGACGTGCGGGTTCTCGCCGAGGTGATCGAACGCGCGCTGCTGAAGAACGACAGCGACGCGTTGGACGAGTACGGGCCGCGGGCGTTGGACCGGGTGTGGAAGGCGCAGCACTTCTCGTACTGGATGACGACGATGCTCCACGCGTTGCCCGGCGCGACCGACTTCGACGTGCGGCGACAGCTCGGCGAGCTGTCGTCCGTGGTCGGGTCGCAGGCGGGGTCGCGGTTCCTGGCCGAGGGCTACACCGGCTGCCGGCCTGCTTGAGCGGGGCTGGAGTGCCGTCGCTCAGACTGGGCTGATGGACATCGCGGCACTCCGCCTCGGCAACCAGCGGGTCGGACAGTCCTCCTCGGTCGAGGACGTCGTCGGCCGGCTCGGTGCGGTGCAGGGTCAGGACTACGGCCAGTCGTTGTGGTCGCTGGGGCTGCGGACGGCGTCGGGCCGGATCGCGGACGTCGAGGAGGCGCTGCGGGCCGGGCGGGTGGTGCGGACCTGGCTGATGCGCGGCACGATCCACTACGTCCTGGCGGAGGACGTCGGGTGGATGCTGGGTCTGTTCGGCGCGCGCGACCTCGCCCGGCTCACGCCCAAGGCCTGGCGGTACCACCACATGACGCCCGAGCTGATGTCGTTGGCGCGCAAGACGTTCGTGGAGGCGTTGACGGGCGGTGGGTGCCTCACGCGGCGCGAGATGATCTCGCTGATGGCTCAGGTGGGCATCCCGGACGACCGGCAGCAGAGCTACTTCACGTTCATCCACCTCGCGCAGGAGGGCCTCGTCGTGCCGGGGCCGCCGCGGGGCAAGGAGCAGACGTTCGTGCTGCTGGAGGAGTGGGCGCCGCGGCAGCGTTCGCTCGACGACGAGGAAGCCCTGGCCGTGCTGGCGTCGCGCTTCTTCACCAGCCACGGGCCGGCGACGCTGGCGGACTTCGCGAACTGGTGCGGCATCGGGGTGCGCGAGGCGGCGCACGGGCTGGAAGCGGTGAAGAGCTCGCTGGTGCGGGAGACGTTCGGCGACAAGGAGTACTGGCTGCCACCGGACCTCTCCGAGGGCTCCGGGGCCCTGATCCTGCCCGCGTACGACGAGCTGGTGATCGGCTACAAGGACCGCGGCGCGTTCTTCACCCGGTACGACGAGATTCCGATCTCCACGTACAACGGCATGTTCTACGCGACGATCATCGAGGACGGGCAGATCGCCGGGCTGTGGCGGCGGGTCATGAAGAAGTCTTCGGTGGACGTAGAACTGCGGCCGCTGCCGGGGTTCGACGTCGACCGGCTCGTGGCGCACGTCGGGCGGTTCAGCGACTTCCTCGGGCTGCCCGTGCGGACTGTGGTGAAGGACGCGCCCGAGGCGGGTTCGTCGAAGGTCAGCTGGCGCTCGCGCAAGTGAGCAGCTCGACCTCTCCGCCCAGGTGGCCGGGTGGGACGACGGCGAGCGCGTCAGCCAGTGCGGCACCCCGCAGCGACCCAGGGCGGTCGTGGCCGACGGGGACCGCCTCCGTGCCGGTTCTGGTCACCGGGATCAGGCGGGTGTCTTTCGGATGAGCGTTCACATCGCCGAGCCAGGCGGTGATCGGGGCGCGGACGGTGTGGCCGCTGAGGGTGTTCATGAGCGGTTGGAGCAGGGTGAGGACCGCGGCGAGGGCGGCGAACGGGTTGCCGGGCAGGCCCACCACACAGCGGCCGTCGGGCAGGACGGCCAGCAGCATCGGGTGGCCTGGGCGGCAGGCGACTCCGCTGACCAGGATCTCGGCGCCGAGTTCCGCCAGCACCCGGCGGAGGTGGTCCGCCGGGCCGACCGAGGTGGCGCCGCAGGTGACGAGGACGTCGGCCTGGTCGAAGGTGAGGGCGTCGGCCAGGGCGGACGGGTCGTCGCGCACGTGGGTGGTGCCGAGGAGGTCGGCTCCGGCGAGGAGGCCTGGGAGCATCGGGCCGATGGCGTCGCGGACTCGGCCGGGGCGCGGTGGGCCGGAGTGGAGGAGTTCGTCGCCGGTGACGATCACGGCTGCTCGGGGGCGGCGGCGCACCAGGAGGGTGTCGTGGCCGGCTCCCGCGGCCAGGCCCAGGACGGCGGGGGAGACGGCGGAGCCGGCCGGGACGAGCTCGTCGCCCGCTGACCAGTCCTCGCCGCGGCGGCGGATGTGCTTACCGGTGACGGCTTCACCGGCCAACCGCCTGTTGTCGACAGAAGTGCGCTCCACCGGGATCACCGCCTCGGACCCGCCCGGCACCGGCGCACCCGTCGCCACGCCGAACGCCTTCCCGGAGCCGAGCCACACGCCCGGCACCGGATCGCCCGCGGCCACCCGCCCCACGATCGTCCACGGTCCTGGCCCGGCCACCGCGTAGCCGTCCATCGCCGAGGTGTCGCAGGCCGGCTGGCTGGCCAGGGCGCGCACTCCGGAGGCGAGCG
Organism: Lentzea sp. NPDC005914; assembly: GCF_040629405.1. Lineage (NCBI taxonomy): Bacteria > Bacillati > Actinomycetota > Actinomycetes > Pseudonocardiales > Pseudonocardiaceae > Lentzea > Lentzea sp. NPDC005914. The sequence goes on from NZ_JBEXVQ010000028.1 coordinate 79,103, forward strand.
CGAGGCCCACAGCGTCGGGCAGGGCCACCTCGACGGCGTCCAGCGGCTTGGCGGCCTCGCGGGCCGTCTGGCGGGCGAGATTCCAGGGCATGTTCATGAGCGCTCCCGTGGTATAGCCTACTTCATACTGTATGCAATCCTCGGGACGGGGTGAAGTGCATGCCAGTCGCGACTTACGTACGTGATCACGCCGGCCGGCTCTACCGGGTGGGGGAGACCGACGTCGAGGTGTCGGGGCGATCGCGCCGCACGGTGTTGTGGGCGGTCTGGGCGGCGATGCTCGCGGCCGGTATCGGGCAGTACGGCTTCGGCGCGTTGATCCCTGCGCTGCAGGACCAGTGGAGCGTGCCGGAGCTCTTCTGGGCGCTGGCGTTGTGGACGGTGTGCCAGGCGGGCACGGCGTTTCCGGCGGCGTGGCTGCGGCAGCAGAAGAGACTGACGCCGACCGGGGCGATGTGGATCGGCGCCGTCCTCACCGGCGCCGGCTTCTTCACACTCGGGCAGGGACAGCTCGTCGGGTACGCGGTTCTCGGTGGCATCGGGGCAGGTCTGGTGTACGCGACCTGTCTCGGCACGATCGTCCGGTGGTATCCGGAGCGCGTCACCAGGAAGGTCGCGTTCGTCAGCGGGGCCTTCGCGTACGGGTCGGTGCCGTTCGTGCTCGCCGCCGGGATGCTCCTGCAGAACCTGGGCGGGTTCCTCACGCAGGCGGCCATCGCGATCACCGCCGTGGTCGCGGTCGCGGGCGCGGTGATGAAGGACCCGCCCGAACACTGGTGGCCACCGCACGTCCAGCCGCGCGAGTGGGCGCTGGACCGGGCGCGGGTGCCGAACCGCGCGGCGCTCAAGGAGTTCCGGACGCACGAAGCCATGCGGTGTGGCGCGTTCTGGTGGCTGTACGGCGGTGTGGCGTTCGCGGCGGCGGTGTCGCTCTACGACCTGGCTTACCTTCCGCTGTTCGTGGGCGACAGAACCCTTGGCGCCGTCGCATTGGCGACGCTCGCGGCGGCCACCGGCACCGGCCGCGTGCTGGTCGGGTGGATCTCGGACCGGGTCGGGCGCAGGAAGGCGCTCATCTGGACGCTGGCGACCGGTGGATGCGCCCAGTTCGTGCTGCTGTACTCCCAGAACTTCACGGGGCTGCTCATCGGGGCGGCGCTGGCGGGCCTGGGCACCGGGTGCTGCTACTCGGTGCTGGTCGGCGTCACCAGGGAGTACTTCGGCGAGACGAACGGGGCGCAGAACTTCGGCGTGCTCTACACGGCGAAGGCGGCGGGTGCACTGATCGCGGCGATCGTGCTGGCGTCGCAAGGGCCCGCGTTTGCGTTCGTCGCGGCCGGGGTGCTCGGGCTTTCGGGCGCGGTGCTCACGGGTCAGCTGTCGCAGCCGGGAAGGCCCCGCCTGTGAGCCGGGTGCCGGCGCTCGCCCCGGGCTGGCACCGGACGCCGTCCGAGGGCTGCTGCCTGATGGAGCTGACGTCCGTGCTCGCGGGCGAGGTGTGGTCGGACCGCCCCGCCTGCGTGCACCCGGTGCTGGCCTGCGTGGCCCGCTGTGTCAACGATCAGTCCACAACGGACGGCCGACGCAAGCTGCTGCCGTTCGCCATCAAGGTGATCGGTACGGAGAACGCTCCAGCGGCGCGAATGATCACAGCGCATTGCCTCGAGAAGAGCGGGGTCGTCGCGCCGAAGTGGTGGCCGTGCAACTGGGTCGTGGCCAGGGCCGTGCGGGCGTTGCGCGGGGACGAGGTGTTGCGGCGGCTGTTGGACGAGTGCGTCGCTATCTGCAAGGAGGCGGGTCGTGGGACGTGTGACGAGCAGGCGGCGCGTGGTGCGGCTGGTGGACGACGCCGTCACCGCGCGGCCGGACACGCTGGCGGTCGAGGAACCGCTGGAGATCCGCGTGCGAGGCAAGTCGCTCGCCGTGACCATGCGCACGCCGGGTGACGACTTCGACCTCGCGGCGGGCTTCCTGGTGAGCGAAGGCGTGGTGCGCGCCCCGTCGGACATCGCCGCGATCCGCTACTGCGCGGGTGCCACGGCGGACGGCGGCAACACCTACAACGTGCTGGACGTCGGCCTGGCGGACGGTGTCGCGCCACCGGATCCGTCGATCGAGCGCAACTTCTACACGACGTCGAGCTGCGGGTTGTGCGGCAAGGCGAGCCTGGACGCCGTGCGCACCACCGCGACGTGGCAGGTGGCGTCCGACCCGGTCCGGCTGGACCCTCGGATGATCACCGAGTTCCCGACGAAACTCCGTGCCGCGCAACGGGTCTTCGACCGCACGGGCGGCCTGCACGCGGCCGGGCTGTTCGACGCCGGCGGCACCCTGTTGTGCCTCAGAGAAGACGTCGGTCGGCACAACGCGGTGGACAAGGTCGTCGGCTGGGCCACCCGCGCCGGACGCCTGCCGCTCACCGGCACCGTGCTGATGGTGAGCGGCCGGGCGTCGTTCGAGCTGGTGCAGAAGGCGGTCATGGCAGGGATTCCGGTGCTCACGGCGGTGTCCGCGCCGTCGTCGCTCGCCGCCGACCTGGCCGAGGAGATGGGCGTGACGCTCGTCGGGTTCCTCCGCGGCACGTCGATGAACGTCTACACAGGAGGCCACCGCCTCGGCCTCACGGCCGGAGCTCGTTAGCCCGATCAGCGTCCTCCGCGAGGAGGATGCCTCGCGGCGGACGCGATCTTGGCCGAACCCCGGATAGCGTTCCTCCCATGTTGACTGTGAGGGGGATCAGCCGGAGTTTCGGCGATCAGCGGGTGCTCGACGAGGTGAGCTTCGACGTGCGGCCCGGCCGGATGACGGGCTTCCTGGGCGCCAACGGGTCCGGCAAGACGACCACGATGCGCATCGTGCTGGGGGTGCTCGCCGCGCACGGGGGTTCGGTGAGCTGGCAGGGCGTGGAGATCACGCCCCAGAACCGGCCGCACTTCGGCTACATGCCCGAAGAACGCGGCCTGTACCCCAAGATGAAGGTGCGCGACCAGATCACGTGGCTCGGGCGGCTGCACGGTGTCGAAAGGACGGTCGCGCAGCGCAACACCGACCAGCTGCTCGACGACCTGGAGCTCACCGACCGCGCCGGCGACCGGCTGGAGCAGCTGTCGCTCGGCAACCAGCAGCGGGTGCAGATCGCGGCCGCGCTGGTGCACGAGCCGGACGTGCTGATCCTGGACGAGCCGTTCTCCGGCCTCGACCCGATCGCCGTCGAGACCGTGCTGGACGTGCTGCGCAAGCGGGCCGCGAGTGGTGTGCCGGTGTTGTTCTCGAGCCATCAGCTGGCGATCGTGGAACGGCTCTGCGACGACGTCGTGATCATCTCGAAGGGACGGATCGCGGCGAGTGGGTCGCGCGAGGAGCTGCGCGACCGGCACGCCTCGTCCCGCTACGAGATCGTCGTCGCGCAGGACGCGGGCTGGGTCCGCGACGTGCCCGGCGTGACGGTCCTGGACCTCGACGGGCCGCGCGCGGTCTTCGAGGCCGAACCGCAGCAGGTGCTCGCCGAAGCCGTGCGACGCGGCGAGGTCCGCTCGTTCACGCCGGTGGTGCCCACGCTCGACGAGATCTTCAAGGAAGTGATCTGACATGGCGCGAGCCACTTTTGCCCAGGCGACCTGGCTCGTCGCCGAACGGGAGATGAAGACCTTCGTCTCCACCAAGGGTTTCTGGATCGGGTTCCTCGTCACGATCGCCGGCCTGTTCGCGCTCACGGTGCTGCCGACGGTGTTCGGCGGCGGCGACCCGAAGGTCGCGGTGGTCGGCTCGGCCGTGCAGGTGGTCAAGGGCAAGCAGTTCGACGTCCGCGAGGTCGCCGACGTTCAGGCGGCCTCAGATCTGATCCGGGCCGACGAGGTCGAGGCCGCGATCGTCCTCGACGGCAGCGGGATCAAGGTCCTCGCGTTGAACGACCCGCCCAGCGACGTGATCCGGCAGCTCGTCGCGTCACCACCGGTCGAGCTGCTGGACCCCTCGGCGGTGAGCTCCGACCAGCGGTTCGTCACGGTGCTGGTGTTCGGGCTGGTGTTCCTGATGTTCGGCATGGGCGGCGCGGCGATCGCGCAGAGCACCGTGACCGAGAAGCAGACCCGGATCGTGGAGATCCTCGTGTCGACGGTGCCGGTGCGGGCGCTGCTCGCGGGCAAGATCCTCGGCCACGTCATCCTGACGCTGGGTCAGGTGGTCGTCTTAGCGCTCACGGCGCCCATCGCACTGCGGGTCGCGGGCCAGTCCGAACTGCTGGCGGTGGTCGCGCCCGCGCTGGGGTGGTTCGTGCCGTTCCTGATGTTCGGGTTCGTGCTGATCTCGTCGATGTGGGCGGTCGCGGGCGCGCTGGTCAGCCGGCAGGAGGACCTGGGCTCGACGATGGGCCTGGTCATGATCGCGGTGATGGGCCCGTACTTCGGCGTGCAGTTCTTCTTCGACAACCCCGCGGTGCTCGCCGTGATGTCGTACGTGCCGTTCACGGCGGGGGTGGCGATGCCGGTGCGGATGTTCGCGCAGCAGGCCGAGCCGTGGGAGGCGCTGGTCTCGCTCGGCGTCCTCGCCACGACCGTCGTGGTGATCCTGCTGGTCGCGTCGAGGCTCTACACCGGCTCGCTGCTGCAGACCGGGTCGCGGGTCAAGCTGTCGCGAGCCTGGGCACCTGCAGAATAGGGACATGATCGCTGATCCGATTCGCCTCGCCGTCGTCGGCCTGGGCGCCATGGGCACCCGGATGCTGACGGCGACGCTGGCACATCCCGGCTACACCGTGGTCGCGGGCGTCGACGTCGTGCCTCGCACGCTCGACGTCCCCGTCGTCACCTCGCTCGACGACGTGCTGTCCGATGTGGACGCTGTGTACATCGCCACGCCGCCTGCCTCGCACGCGGAACTGGCGGCCAAGGCGTTCGCCGCCGGCAAGGCGGTGTTCTGCGAGAAGCCGCTGGCCGTCGACCTCGACGAGGCGCGGGCGATGGTGGCCGCGGCCCAGGGCCTGCCGAACGCCGTGAACTTCGCGCTGTCGGACATGGTGGCGACGATCGAGATCGAACGGCAGCTGCTCGAGCTCGGCGCGCTGCGGGGCGTGGAGATCAGGCTGCAGTTCCCGCGCTGGCCGCGGGCGTTCCAGGCGGACGCGGCGTGGCTCGCACGCGCCGAGCAGGGCGGGTTCGTCCGCGAGGTGTTGTCGCACTTCGTCTATCTCACGGACCGGCTGCTCGGGCCGCTGACGGTCGAGTCGGTGTCCTCGGACTTCCCCGAGGCCGGCGCCGCCGAGGTGGCGGCACGCGGTGTGCTGCGGGGCAGCGGTGTGCCGGTGCACGTGTCGGCGTTCTCCGGACTGGCGGGGCCCGAGATCTACGAGTGGACGGTGTGGGGCACCGAACGGTCGCTGCGCCTGGACCAGTGGGCCGACCTGTCCATTTCGGACGGCGGCGCCTGGGAGCCGGTGTCGTTGCGGCAGACCGGTTCGGACTACTCGCGGCTCACGCTGTTCGCTCAGGCTGTGCGGGGCGAACACCCGCGTGACCTGGCGAATTTCGAGAGCGGGCTGCGCGTGGCACAGGTGATCGAGGCCTTTCTGCGTTAATCGGTTGACCTGGTTCGGAAGGATCGGGGAAATGGGGATCCTGTTCGTCACGCTGTCAGGCCATGGCCACGTCACACCGACGCTCGCGGTCGTCGAGGAGCTGGTGCGGCGCGGGGCCGAAGTCTCGTACGCGACCGGTGCCGAACACGCCGAGGCGGTGACCGGGGCGGGTGCGCGCTGGGTGGAACTGCCCGCGCTGCCCGACTTCCGGCCGGTCACCGCCAACCCGATCGACGAGTGGTTTCCGCACTACTTCAGGGCGATGACCGCGGTCTATCCGGTGCTGCTCGAGCGCTGCGAGACCGATCCGCCGTCGTTGATCTGCTACGACTCGACGAACTGGCCCGCGCGACTGGTGGCGCGCAAGCTCGGCATCCCCGCGGTGCGCACCTTGCCGCACACCGCGTCGAACGAGCACTACACGTTGATGACGCGGGTCTCGCCCGGTTCATCGCGGACGATCTCGCGAAGTTCGTGGCCGCCAACGACCTCGAGCTGGACATCCCGAGCACGATCGAGGCGCCCGAGCAGACGAGCGTGGTGTTCGTGCCGCGCGAGTGGCAGCCGTTCGGGGAGACGTTCGACGAGTCGTTCCACTTCGTCGGGCCGGTACTAGGAAGCCGGCTAGACGAGGAGTGGGCACCGGCGCGCACCGACTTGCCGTTGGTGTTCGTCTCTCTGGGGTCGGTGATGAGCGATGTGAACTTCTACCAGGCGTGCAAAGACCAGTTCGGGGACGGCACCTGGCAGGTCGCGATGACCGCACGCGAGGTCGAGCCCGCGGAGAACATCGATGTGCGGCCGTGGTTTCCGCAACCAGCGGTGCTCAAGCACGCGTCGGCGTTCATCAGCCACGGCGGCATGAACTCCACCATGGAGGCTCTGCACGCGGGTGTGCCGCTGGTGATCGTTCCGCAGACGCCGGAACAGGCCGCCAACGGCGACCGCGTGGCCGAGCTCGGGCTGGGAGAACGAATCGACGACCACGCGGAGCTGCGCGCGGCGGTGGAACGGGTGGCGTCGAGCGGCACGATCCGGTCCAATCTGGACCGAATGCGTGCCGCCATCGACGCCGGTGGCGGCGCTGCACGAGCCGCCGACGTGATCCTCAGCCGAGCACTTCGCGGAGCTTGACGCCGAACTCCTCCGGCTTGCCCGCGTAACCGAACTCGCCGCCCATGAACCCGCCGTGGTGGCTGGGGAACACGACGGCCTCCTGGCCGAGCAGCTTCGCGGTGTGGACGGCCGTGCGGCCGGTGAAGGTGTTGCCGGTCTCCTCACCGACGGCGATCACGACACGGGTCGGCGCGGCGGCGAGCGCGTCAGGCTTCACCTGGTAGTCGGTGATCGCGAGGGAGTCGCGGGACAGCAACGGGTTGTCGCGGTTGCCGTCGTCCTCCGTGGGCATGCCGAACTGCGCGGGGTCGGCCGGTGGCTGGGCGAAGTACTCGTCGGTGAACTCGCCCTGCCACGAGGTCATCGCCATGAACTGCGCCATGCCCGCGCCGAACCCGCCCGCGAAGAAGGCGTCGATGAAACCGTCACGGGCACGGCGGGCGGCATCGGCGTCGGGCAGCACGTCGAGGAGCGGCGGCTCGTGCGCGACGAGCGTGACCACGTCGTCCGGGTAGGCCGCGACGAGCTCGAGCGCCGTGACCGCGCCGCCGCTGGACGCGAACAGGTCGACGGGGCCGCCGACGGCCTCGATCACCGCGTGGATGTCCGCGGCCTGCACCTCGGGCCTGGCTTCCCTGCTGCCGTCGGACCGCGTGCTCCTGCCGAGGCCGCGCGGGTCGTAGGTGATCACGGTGCGGTCGGGGAACTGCTCTATGAGCGCGGTGAAGCCCTCCGCGGTCATCGGCTGGCCGATCATCATCAACGGACGGCCGCCCTCACCGTGCACGTCGTACGTGATGGCTGCTTTGTCTGTTTCGAGAACGTGTGTAGCCATGTGATTCTCCCCAGTGGAGTCGGGTGTGAGCAGCCTAGTCACAACCATGAACCCGGATGGGCTGTGCTAGTTCGCGAGTAACCAGTACATGAGCGGCGTGCTGCCCGGAGGGAAGCGCTGGCGCGCCGGCGGTGGCCTGTCGACTTGCGCGCGATGTGCTGTTATCAACAAGCTCATGAACCGAACAGCAGTGGTGACCGGCGGCGGCACGGGCATCGGCAAGGCGGTGGCGGCCCGGCTCGTGGAGCAGGGCCTCGACGTGGTGATCACGGGACGCCGGGAGGACGTCCTGAAGGCGGCGGCCGAGGAGATCGGCGCGCGGGCGGTGGTGTTCGACGCGGCCGACCCCGACGCGGTCGAGGCGGCGCTCAACGATCTGCCCGAGCAGGTGGACGTTCTCGTCAACAACGCCGGCGGCAACATGACCCGGCGCCTGCCCGCGCCGGAGAACCTGGCGGACGTGCGGAACCTGTGGCTCGCGAACTACGAGTCGAACGTGATCAGCGCGGTGCTCGTGACGACGGCGCTGGAGCCGCGGCTGGCCGACAACGCACGGGTCGTCACGCTCGGCTCGATCGCCGGGCGCAGGGGATCGGGGGCTTACGGTGCCGCGAAGGCGGCGGTGGAGGCGTGGACGGCGGATCTCGCGTTCGCGCTGGGCGGCAGGGGGATCACGGTCAACGTCGTCTCGCCGGGCGTCACCGAGGACACCGAGTTCTTCGGCGGCACCCTGAGCGAGGAGCGGCGCAAGAAGCTCGTCGGCAACCCGGCCAACGGGCGTGCGGGCACTCCGCAGGACATCGCCGTGGCCATCACGTTCCTGACCTCACCCGAGGCAGGGCACATCACGGCGCAGGTCATCGGGGTGAACGGCGGAGCCGGGCTCGGACGCTGAACCCGATCACCGCCAGCAGCACGACGAGCAGCGCGACCCAGGAGAACTCGGCGAGGTAGTGCTCGGCCGCCTCGCCGACGAAGTAGACCACCGCCGTCGTGCCACCGGCCCACGCGATGCCGCCAGCTGCGTTGGCCAGCAAGAACTTCCCGTAGTGCATGCCCATCGTGGCGGCGAGCGGACCGGAGAGGATCCGCAGCAACGCCACGAACCGGCCGAAGAAGACCGCCCAGGCGCCGTACCTCGTGAACAGCGCCTGGGCGCGGCCGACCTCGTCCTCGCTGAAGTGGCGGGGAAACTTGTCGCCCGCCCACTCGAACACGCGCGGCCCGAACCGCTTGCCCAGCGCGTAGCCGACGCTGTCGCCGATGATCGCGCCCGCCGACGCGCAGGCGCCGACGAGCACCGGCGAGATGCCGTCGTGGTGTGAGGCCATGAGTGCGGCGGTGACGAGGACTATCTCGCCGGGCAACGGGATTCCGACGCTTTCGATGCCGACGACCAGGCCTACGACGACGTAGACCAGCAGCGGCGGGATGGTGTGGAGCCACTCGGTCAGCACTCTCGCGATCATCCCCTCGGACCGCCATGCCTGCCAGCTAGGGTGGTGTGGATCAACCTAGGGGGCGGTTGTGGCGTTCGGCGTGTTGCTGCGTCAGTGGCGACAGCGGGCGGGATTGAGCCAGGAAGCGCTCGCCCAGCGCGCGGCGGTGGGTATTCGCACTGTTCGCGGATTGGAGACCGGCGAGCGGACCGATCCGCGCATGGGCACCGTGCGGTCGCTGGCCGACGCGCTGGAGCTGACCGGGGCCGAGCGGGCCGAGTTGTTCGCCGCCGCCGGACGCGACGAGCCACTTCCCGTTGAACCCGCGAGGTTCGACCCGCTGGCCGAGGCTGCCGAGACGTTGAGAGCCGCGGTCGAGGCCAGGTGGCGTCGCGAGGAAGAACAGCGGCAGATCCACGACCCCGTTCCGCTCCCGGTGACCTGGGATCCAGCACCCGCGGACCTGCAGGACAGCTGGCTCAACATCGGTGGCGAGGTCGAGCTGTCCGGGCGCCTCGACCAGATCGTCGAGACCTACCGCGGGATCGGCTCCCGGCGGCTGGTAGTGCTGGGGCGGGCCGGGTCGGGCAAGACGGTGCTGACCACGCGGTTCGTGCTGGATCTGGCGGGGGACGGGCCGGTGCCGGTGATCTTCGGGCTCGGGTCGTGGCATCCCGAACGCGCGGGGCTGCGGGACTGGATGGCCGAGCAGCTCATCCGCGACCACCCGTTTCTCGGGGCGCCGGGGCCCAGTGGCGGGACGGTGGCGGCGGCGCTGGTGGACGCGCAGCGGGTGTTGCCGGTGCTGGACGGGTTCGACGAGATCGCGGCCGGGCTGCATCGCCCGGCACTCAACGCGTTGAACACCACCACTCTGCCGTTGCTGCTGACGAGCCGTGTGGACGAGTACCGGGACGCGGTCGAGGGCACGGACGTGCTGACGTCGGCTGCTGCGGTGGTGCTGAACGATCTGACGTGCGACGACCTCGCGGACTACCTGCCGCGGACCACGCGCAAGAAGGTGTGGACGCCGGTGCTGGACGAGGTGCGCAACGGCGGTGCGCTGGCGAAGGTGCTCACCACGCCGTTGATGGTCGCTCTCGCGCGGCGCATCTACAGCGACACACCGGACCACGACCCGTCAGAGCTGTTGGGGTTCCACGACGCTGACGAGATCGAACGCCACCTGCTCAGCAGCTTCGTACCAGCTGTATACGGGTCGTATGCCGACCGTGTGCAGCCGTGGCTGGGCTATCTCGCCGATCACCTCACGAAGCTCGGCACCCACAACATCGCGTGGTGGCAGTTCGGCACCTCCTCGAAGGTGACCGGGCTGGGTATCGGCACGACGGTAGGTGTCGCCGATTTCGTGGTCGAGGCCGTCGTCTTAGGGGCGCTCACGGTCCGGGGGGTGTTGTTCGCGGTGATGATCGGTCTGGTCACCGGGCTGTTGTTCGGGCTGGCGCATTGGTGGGTGGTCCGGGCGGCGCCGCTCGAGCCCGTGCGGACGCGGTTGCGCCTGCGCGGACGGGTCGGGCCGTCGGTGTGGTGGCGGGGTCTGGTCGGGCTGGCGTTCGGAGGGGCGGCCGGCAGCGCGTACGGGCTGGTGCGGGCGGTGGCGTTCTGGTTGGTCACGCCGGGATACGAGATGACGTGGGGCGTGCTGGTCGACATCGGCGTCTTCGGGTTGGTGTTCGGGATCGGCGCCGGAGTGGTGTTCGGGCTGGTCGCCGCGCTGGAGGCGCCGCTCGACGTGCGCTCGGCGGGGAGTCCTGGCGACCTGATCGAGGCCAACCGGCGGCATGTGCTCGGACTGATGGCGTTGTTCGTGCCGGTGTTCGCGGTGTTCGTCGCGGCCTCCACCGGGCTCGTGGCGGGCGGGCTGATGGCATTGCGGTTCGAGGTTTCGTGGGGTCCGGCAACGGCGTTGGTGATCGGCCTCGTCGGAGGCATCGTTGGTGGGCTGTCGTACGTGCTGAGCCTGACCGCGTGGGGGCAGTGGGTGGTGTTCGCGCGCGTGTGGTTGCCGTTGACCGGACGGCTGCCGTGGCGGCTTTCGGAGTTCCTGGACGACGCGTACCGGCGTGGCGTGCTGAGGCGAGCGGGAGCGGTCTACCAATTCCGGCACGCGCGGTTGCAGGAATACTTCGCGCGTTTGCGCTGATCAGACCGACCGGCCATAAGTGGCCGGTCGTCTGGCCTGTCCCTCGTTTGGCCCGGCTGTGATCGTCTTCCTCGTGGACGCGATCAACTGGGAGGCGTACAGCCATGAAGAGCTGCACCGGATGCTGTGGCAGGACGCTGATGTCGCGGACGTGAGCACGGTCGCCGACGAGTGGACGCGCCACCGCGAGGCGCTGGACACGCACGCCGCGGTGTTGAAGGAGCAACGGGCCGCACTGCTCAACGACTGGCACGGCGCGGCTGCCGAAGAGGCGGCGACGAGGCTCACGAAGCTGGCCGAGCGGATCGAGAAGCTCAGCGAGTTCTCGGCGGCGGGGGAGAAGGCCGCGCAGGACGCCGCCGACGCGTTGGCCGAGGCGCGGGCCGCGATGCCGCCACCGCCCGCGGGGACCACGATGCCCGCGTTAGCGAGCCAGCCGAGCGCTCCGACGATGCCCGCGGGTACGACCTCGGGTTTCTACTTCTACATCGGTGCCGCGTCCGCTGACCAGCAGAAAGCCGACGCCGTCCGTGCCATGCAGACCTACGAGTCGAGCCTGAACGGCAGCGGCAAACTCATCGACAACGCCCGTGGCACCATCCCGCAACAGGCCACCGCGGCCGCACCACCACCGGTTCCCGTCGCGCCACCGGTCAGAACGCCCAGCTCCGGCGGAGTGCCGTGGCAACGTCTGGTCGGCGGCGGCTCAGCCGGAACCACCACCCGCGGCCCGGTGATCGGCGCCGCGGCTCCGATCAGCCAGCAGACCCAGCTCAGCCCGGGCATGCGCTCCGGCGTGATGGCAGGCCACGGCATCGGACCGATGGCGATGGGCTCGACCGTGCCCGAATCACGCTCCGCCGCGCAGGGCTCGGGCATGGCACCGGGAGCAGGCGGCGCGCGCACGGACGACGACGAGGAGCACGAGAACCAGATGCCCACGCTCGACCACGGCCTGTTCGTGGTGAACGACCGCGTGTCGCCCGCCGTCATCGGGGAGGAGCAGTGACCGGCTACGAGGTCGCGCCGGACCAGTTGCGGGACCGGATCAAGACCCTGACCAGGCTCGCCGAGTTGACCGGCGACCTGGTGGCGACCGCGAGCAGGCTGGCCGAGCGGCAGCCGTTGCTCGGCACCGCGCCACCAGCCCAGGACCTGTCGAAACGGCTGAAAGCGGCGGGATCGGGGCTCGCGGGCGAGGTCAGCGCCGCCGAACGCGAGGTGCGCGCGTTCCAGCAGATGCTCGCGGAGATCAAGACCACCTACACCGAGACCGACGCCGAGCAGGCGCGCAAGGCGGGCCGATGATCGCCTTCGACCTGGTCGAGATGGACCTGCTCGCCACCCACGCCGGGGTGCGCTGGCCGTTCCCGCTGCGGGTGCCGTCGTTCGGCAAGCTGGCGAGCGAACGCGCCGACCTCCTCGCCGAGGCAGGCCACGGACTTCAAGCCCGCGGGTTGGCCGAAGCACACGGACCCATTGGCATGGCAGGAGAACTCGTCACGGCGCTGCACGAGCACACCGCCGTGGTGGATCTCGTGGTGCCGGGAACGGGCGCGGTCGCGATGGTCTACGGCGACGCCGCGCTGGTGTGCACATAGCACGAAAGCACGGTCCGGGTCACGCACATCGAGGCGGAGACCGTGGGTGAAGAGCTCGTGGCGTTGATCCCGGAGCTGAGGCCAGCACAGCTCATGCCGATCACCCTGCCGCCCGGTGCCCCGCTCGACCTCGAGGTCACCGGGCAGGGCCAGGCCGGTGTGGTCAAAGGCGGGCAACGGCAGGAAGTGTCCTGGTTGGACAGTGCGGGCGGCCGGGTCAGGGTGGACGTGGGCAGTGACGGCTGGGTCAGCGTGAATCCCATGCGGCACACGGACCTGGTGCGCGTGATCGGTGAGCTCGCCGCGACGGCGCGAGCCTAGAAGAGGGGGAGAAAGTGGATCCAGCACAGTGGCTGGCGGACTACCAGGAACGCCTGGAGCGAGTGGCTTACAGCGCGCGAAGCGCCAGTGCCAGCCTGGCCGAGGTCGGGGCGACCGCGACCTCACCACGCGGTGAGGTCACCGTGAGCGTCAACGCGGGCGGTGTGCTCGGCGACGTCGCGCTCACGCCCGCCGCGCGCAAGCTCGACGTCGACACGCTCGCGATGCTGATCGTCAGCACCGCGAGGGAGGCGCAAAGGCTGGCGAGCGCGCGTATGACCGAGGTCATGGCCGGCTACCTCGGTGAGAGCGACGCGTTGCACCAGATCACCTCGCACCTTCCGGAGGCCGTGCGATGACGTCGTTCACCGTCGACCACGAGCAGTTGCGCAGGCACGCGACGACGCTCGCCGGGTACGCCGACCAGCTCTCCGCGACGGGAACGGCCCTGCCCGACCAGCTCGGCCAGGAGTCGCTCGGCTCGTTCGCGCAGTTCCTCACCGCGGGCCTGGGCAACGCGATGGGGGAGACCCTGAACGCCTTCTCGCACGTTGCGTCCACAATGGACAAGGTCGGCGAAGGCATGCGGCAGACCGCTGACATGTACCAGCGCACCGACGACGACAACGCCGCCGCCGTGGTGGGAGCGGGCCGATGACCACAGCAACCGACGCGGGCACGATCGCCGAGCTGCTCAACGAGCTCCGCACCACCACCAACGCCATCACCGGCGACGAGTGGCTCACGTCAGATCTGGCGGGGACTCCGAAGGCCGACCTGAGCCAGCTGGGCTCGCACGGGAAGCCGTTGCAGGCCTTGGACAGCGCGGGCGCGGGCTTCCTCACGCCGATGATCTCGTTCCTGGAAGAGCCGCTGAACCAGCTCAAGGGCGACCCGGACGGCGTCCAGCGGGGCGCGGGCGAGTTCGAGAAGGCGGGCAAGTCCGCGACGAGTCTCGCCCAGGACTACCAGGGCAAGGCGGGCAACGAGACCAGCGGCTGGTCCGGCCAGAGCGCTACGGACTACGCCAAGACGGGCAAGCAGCTCGTCGACGGCGTGCTGTCGGTCGCCGAGACCGCGCTGACCAACGCGTCCGCGATGATCAAGGCCGGCCGGGTGGTCGCGCAGGTCGTCGCCGAGGTCACGCGGCTGATCACCGAGGCGGTCGGCAAGATCGTGCCGATCATGACCCAGGCGATCGCGGCGGCAGCGGTGACGTTCGGGCAGAGCATCGCCGTGGCCATCCCGCAGTGCGTGCAGATCGCGGTCGACTGCGGCACGCAGATCGCGGCCAAGCTCGGCGAACTGCTGGCCAGCGGCGAGAACCTGATCAAGCTCGTCGAGGGCGCGCAGGCCGTGCTCAAGGTCGTGAAGCAGGCCATGTCCGTCATCGGCGAGCAGGCGCAGGGCGGTTCGGCGAAGCTGCCGACAACAGCTTCGCCGACCAGGTGATCACGACGTCAGGATCGCCCTGGCGAGAGCCGCGGTCTCGGACGGCGTCCTGCCGACCCTGATCCCGACCGACTCCATGGCCAGTTTCTTGGCCTCCGCCGTGCCCGAGGATCCCGAGACGATGGCGCCCGCGTGGCCCATCGTCCTGCCCTCGGGCGCGGTGAAGCCGGCGACGTACCCGACGACCGGCTTGGACACGTTGTCGCGCACGAACTCCGCGGCCCGCTCCTCCGCGTCGCCACCGATCTCGCCGATCATCACGATCAGCTCGGTCTCCGGATCCGCCTCGAACGCCGCGATGGCGTCGATGTGCGTGGTGCCGACGATCGGGTCGCCGCCGATGCCGACGCACGTCGTGAACCCGAAGTCCTTCAGCTCGTGCATCAGCTGGTAGGTCAGGGTTCCCGACTTCGACACCAGCCCGATCGAGCCGGGCTTGGTGATGTCGGCGGGGATGATGCCCGCGTTCGACTTGCCGGGGCTGATGATGCCGGGACAGTTCGGGCCGATGATCCGCGTCGACTTGCCCTGGGCGTGCGCCCAGAACCGTGCCGTGTCGTGGACCGGGACGCCTTCGGTGATCACCACGGCCAGGCCGATGCCCGCGTCGATCGCCTCGATGACCGCATCGCCGGTGAACGCGGGCGGTACGAAGAGCACCGACACGGTCGCGCCGGTCTGTTCCATCGCCTCGGCGACCGTGCCGAAGACCGGGAGCGTGACGTCGTCGAACCCCACGGACGTTCCGGCCTTGCGCGCGTTGACACCGCCCACGACCTGAGTGCCGGCTGCGAGCATGCGGCGGGTGTGCTTGGAGCCCTCCGATCCGGTCATGCCCTGCACGACCACGCGGCTGTTCTCGTCGAGGAAGATCGCCATCAGGACTCCTTACCAGCGCCGGCGAGAGCGGCGGCACGGCCTGCCGCGTCGTCCATCGTGTGCGCCACGGTGATCAGCGGGTGCCGTGCCTCGTCCAGGATGCGGTGGCCTGCCTTGGCGTTGTTGCCGTCCAGCCGCACGACCAGCGGTTTGTCGGCGCGGTCACCCAGCAGCCCGAGTGCCTGCACGATTCCGTCGGCCACCGCGTCACACGCGGTGATGCCGCCGAACACGTTCACGAACACGCTGCGCACCGACGGGTCGGAGAGGATGACGTCGAGCCCGTCGGCCATGACCTGGGCCGAGGCTCCGCCGCCGATGTCGAGGAAGTTCGCGGGCGCGGCTCCGGCCAGCGCCACGACGTCCAATGTGGACATGACGAGGCCCGCGCCGTTGCCGATGACCCCGACGGTGCCGTCGAGCTTGACGTAGTTGAGGCCCTTCTCGGCCGCCCGCACCTCCAGCGGGTCGCCCGCCGCGCTGTCCGAAGGCCGTGAGTGCCGGAACGACGCGTTGTCGTCCAGCGTCACCTTGCCGTCCAGTGCGACGATCTGGCCGGACTTGGTGAGCGCCAACGGGTTCACTTCGACGAGCGTCGCGTCCTCGGACACGAAGACCTTCCACAACGCGGAAGCGACGGCGTTCACCTGCTCGGCGATTTTCGGTGAAAACACCGCAGATGCGTCGAAAGCCGAAGCAGGCATTCGAGTGATGGAGTCCGCCATCTCCTCGATCTCCATGCCACCGGTCGCCGACGCCATCGCGATGAACGTCCTGTTGGCACGATCGAGGAGGAACGAGAGGTAGTACTCCTCGGCGATCTCGCTCGCCTCGGTCACCAGCACCTTGTGCACGGTGTGGCCCTTGATGTCCATCCCCAGGATGGCCGACGCGGCCTCGAAAGCTTCGCCCGGTGACGAAGCGAGCTTGATGCCGCCCGCCTTACCACGGCCGCCAGTCTTGACCTGAGCCTTCACGACCACGGTTCCGCCGATCGTCGCGGCTGCCTCGCGCGCGGATTCAGGAGTGTCCGCCACAAGACCACGCGGAACGGGCACCCCGTAACGCTCGAAGACGTCCCGCGCCTCATGTTCGAAAAGATCCACCGTCTGCGTCCTCTCGCCGAAAACTTGCGGCCATCTATGGACATCCGGTTGGTAGCGGAGTAACGATATGCCTACCTCATACGGTATGCAATCTACAGTCGAGCGCTAAGGGGCTGATCGCCGATGACGAGTTCCGCGGAGGCTGGGTCGGATTCAGGGTCGATCTCTGGGGGCCATTTGGTCGCCAAAGCGCTCAAGGCCGAGGGCGTCGACACCATCTTCACGCTGTGCGGTGGACACATCATCGACATCTACGACGGATGCGTGGACGAGGGCATCGCCGTCATCGACGTACGGCACGAACAGGTAGCCGCGCACGCCGCGGACGGCTACGCACGCATCACCGGCAAGCCTGGTTGCGCCGTGGTGACCGCGGGGCCGGGCACCACCGACGCCGTCACGGGTGTCGCCAACGCCTTCCGCGCGGAGAGCCCGATGCTGCTGATCGGCGGCCAGGGGGCGTTGAGCCAGCACAAGATGGGCTCACTGCAGGACCTCCCGCACGTCGACATGATGACGCCGATCACCAAGTTCGCCGCCAACGTCCCGCACACCGCCCGCATCGCGGACATGGTGTCGATGGCGTTCCGCGAGGCGAACGCCGGCGCGCCCGGCCCTTCGTTCCTGGAGATCCCGCGCGACGTGCTGGACGCCAAGGTCCCAGTGTCCCAGGCACGCCTCCCGCAGGCGGGCCACTACCGCGCCTCCACGCGCAGCGTCGGCGACCCGGCGGACATCGAGAAGCTCGCGGACCTGTTGGTGCACGCCAAGAAACCCGCGATCCTGCTGGGAAGCCAGGTGTGGACGACGCGGGCCACCGACTCGGCCATCGAGCTCGTCCGGACGTTGAACATCCCGGCCTACATGAACGGCGCGGGTCGCGGCACCCTGCCACCCGGCGACCCGCACCACTTCCAGCTGTCGCGCCGTTACGCCTTCGACAACGCCGACGTGATCGTCATCGTCGGCACCCCGTTCGACTTCCGGATGGGCTACGGCCGAAGGCTTTCCCTGAACGCGACGGTCGTGCAGATCGACCTGGACTACCGCACGGTCGGCAAGAACCGCGACGTCGACCTCGGCATCGTCGGTGACGCGGACCTGGTGCTCTCCAGCGTCACGCAGGCCGCGTCCGGTCGCGAGGACAATGGCGCGATGGGCCGCAAGGTGTGGCTGGAGGAGCTGCAGACGGTCGAGGAGCAGGCCCGGCGCAAGCGTTCGGAGCACCTGCGCTCCGACGACATGCCAATTCACCCGTACCGCCTGGTGAGCGAGATCAACGACTTCCTCACCGAGGACTCCATCTACATCGGTGACGGCGGCGACGTCGTCACGTTCTCCGGCCAGGTCGTGCAGCCCAAGTCGCCCGGCCACTGGATGGACCCCGGTCCACTCGGGACACTCGGCGTCGGCATTCCGTTCGTACTAGCCGCGAAACTGGCGAGGCCGGACAAAGAGGTCGTGGCCCTGTTCGGTGACGGCGCGTTCAGCCTCACCGGCTGGGACTTCGAGACGCTCGTCCGCTACAACCTGCCGTTCGTCGGCATCGTCGGCAACAACTCGTCGATGAACCAGATCCGCTACGGCCAGGCCGCCAAGTACGGGCTCGAGCGCGAACGCGTCGGCAACACGCTCGGGGACGTGAAGTACGACCAGTTCGCGAAGATGCTCGGCGGCTACGGCGAGGAAGTGCGCGACCCCAAGGACATCGGCCCCGCACTGCAGCGCGCCCGCGAGTCCGGCAAGCCGTCGCTGATCAACGTGTGGATCGACCCCGACGTGTACGCGCCCGGAACCATGAACCAGACGATGTACAAGTAGGTGAGATGACATGGCCAAGGCACTGGAGGGCGTCAAAGTCCTCGACATGACGCACGTGCAGTCCGGACCGTCGTCGACCCAGTTGCTCGCCTGGCTGGGGGCGGACGTCATCAAGCTGGAAACCCCCGGACGAGGTGACATCACGCGCGGCCAGCTGCGTGATCTGCCCGAAGTGGACAGTCTCTACTTCACGATGCTCAACTGCAACAAGCGGAGCATCACGCTCAACATGAAGGCTCCTGAGGGCAAAGAGGTCTTCGAGAAGCTCATCGGTGACGTCGACATCCTGGTCGAGAACTTCGGTCCCGGTGTCGTCGAACGGTTCGGCTACCCGTGGGAGAAGCTCCACGAGCTCAACCCGGCGCTGATCTACGCGTCCATCAAGGGCTTCGGGCCCGGCCGCTACGCCGACTTCAAGGCCTACGAGGTGATCGCGCAGGCCATGGGCGGCTCGATGAGCACCACCGGGTTCGAGGACGGACCGCCGCTCGCCACCGGCGCGCAGATCGGCGACTCCGGTACCGGAATCCACCTGGTGGCCGCGATCCTGGCCGCGCTGTACCAGCGGACGAACACCGGTCGCGGTCAGCGCGTCCAGGTCGCGATGCAGGACGCTGTCCTGAACCTGTGCCGGGTGAAGCTGCGCGACCAGCAGCGGCTCGCCCACGGGCCGCTGGGGGAGTACCCGAACGAGCAGTTCTCCGACGAGGTGCCCCGCTCCGGCAACGCATCCGGTGGTGGCCAGCCCGGCTGGGCGGTGCGCTGTGCCCCCGGCGGCCCCAACGACTACATCTACGTGATCATCCAGCCGGTCGGGTGGAAGCCGCTGACCGAGCTGATCGGCAAGCCCGAGCTCGCGGACGACCCCGGCTGGGCGACTCCCGAGGTCCGGCTCTCCAAGCTGGACAAGGCGTTCGCGCTGATCGAGGAGTGGACGGAGAAGCACACCAAGTGGGAGGTGATGGACAAGCTCAACGCCCACAACATCCCGTGCGGACCCATTCTGTCCACAAAGGAGATCATCGAGGACGAGACGCTGGCCGAGCTCGGCACCGTCGTCGAGGTCGAGCACCCCGAGCGCGGCTCGTTCAAGACGGTCGGCAACCCGCTCAAGCTCTCCGACTCGGACGTCGAGGTGCAGCGCCCGCCGCTGCTCGGTGAGCACAACGACGAAGTGCTCGGCGCCTTGGGCTACAGCACCGAACGACTGGCCGAACTCCGCACCGCCGGCGTCATCTAGATCTCCAGGGAGACGAAATCTCATGCCGGACAACGGCTACGACCGCACCGCGGTCGAGAACGTACTCGCGAGGGTGCGCGCAGAGGGACGGTCGTCGCTCACCGCACCGGAGGGCAAGCGGGTCTGCGACGCCTACGGGATCGCGACCCCGGCCGAGGCGCTGGCGAAGTCGTCGGAGGGCGCCGTCGCGTTCGCCGAGGAGATCGGCTACCCGGTCGTGCTCAAGATCGTCTCACCGGACATCCTGCACAAGACCGAGGCCGGTGGTGTCCTCGTCGGACTCAGGAACTCCAGCGAGGTCGCCGAGGGCTACCGCACGATCATCCACAACGCCCGCAACTACTCCGCCGACGCGGAGATCACCGGCGTTCAGGTCCAGCAGCAGCTGCCGACCGGGAACGAGGTCCACGAGGTCATCGTGGGCGCGGTGACCGACGAGACGTTCGGCAAGATCGTCGCGTTCGGCCTCGGCGGCATCCTGGTCGAGGTGCTCAAGGACGTCACGTTCCGGCTGGCGCCGACCAGCCCGAGCGAGGCGCTGTCGATGGTCAACGGCATCGCGGCCGCGGAGATCCTGCGCGGAGTCCGCGGCGCGCAAGGGGTCGACGCGCACAAGCTCGCCGACCTGATCCACCGCGTGTCGGATCTCGTCACGGACTTCCCGCAACTGGCCGAGGTCGACCTCAACCCCGTGCTGGCAACACCTTCCGGAGCCACCGCAGTCGACGTGCGGATTTTGGTGGACGAGAACGCCGCCAAGGAGCCGCACCGGTTCACGCAGGACGAGATCCTGACCGCGATGAACCGCATCATGAAGCCCGCCGCCGTCGCCGTGATCGGTGCCTCGAACGAAGAGGGCAAGATCGGCAACTCGGTGATGAAGAACCTCGTCAACGGCGGGTTCTCCGGCGAGATCTACCCGATCAACCCCAAGGCCGACGAGATCCTCGACCGCAAGGCGTTCGCCGGCATCGCCGACGTGCCAGGAGACATCGACGTCGCGGTGTTCGTGATCCCGGCCAAGTTCGTGCCGGCGGCACTGGAAGAGGTCGGCAAGAAGGGCGTCGCCGGCGCGATCATGATCCCCTCCGGCTTCGGCGAGACGGGCAACGTTGAGCTGCAGGACGAGATCGTCGCGATCGCGCGCAAGCACGGCGTCCGCATCCTCGGGCCGAACATCTACGGCTACTACTACACGCCGGAGAATCTGAGTGCGACGTTCTGCACGCCGTACGACGTCAAGGGCGGAGTCGCGCTTTCGTCGCAAAGTGGCGGAATCGGCATGGCGATCCTCGGATTCAGCCGTTCCGCAGGCATGGGCGTCAGCGCGATCGTCGGCGTGGGCAACAAGGCCGACATCGACGAGGACGACCTGCTGACGTTCTTCGAGCAGGACCCGAACACTCAACTCGTCGCGATGCACCTGGAAGACCTGAAGGACGGTCGCTCCTTCGCGGAAACGGCGAAACGAGTCTCGGAAAAGAAACCGGTCGTCGTCCTGAAGGCGGGACGAACCGACCAGGGAGCCAAGGCGGCGAGCTCGCACACCGGCGCGCTGGCCGGCAACGACAGGGTCTACGACGACATCCTCAAGCAGAGCGGCGTGATCCGCGCACCCGGCCTGAACGACCTGCTGGAGTACGCGCGCGGCATTCCGCTGCTGGCCACGCCGAAGGGCGAGAACGTCGTCATCATCACGGGCGCGGGCGGCTCGGGCGTGCTGCTCTCGGACGCCTGTGTGGACAACGGGTTGTCGCTGATGACCATTCCGGACGATCTGGACGCGGCGTTCCGGAAGTTCATCCCGCCGTTCGGCGCGGCGGGCAACCCGATCGACATCACCGGCGGGGAACCGCCCTCGACGTACCGGAACACGATCGCGCTCGGCCTCGCCGACGAACGCATCCACTCGCTGATCCTGGGCTACTGGCACACCATCGTCACGCCACCGATGGTGTTCGCGAAGCTCGTGGTCGACGTGGTGGAGGAGTACCGGGCGAACGGAATCCACAAGCCTGTCGTCGCGTCGCTCGCGGGCGACGTCGAGGTCGAGGAAGCCAGCGAGTACCTGTACCGGAACGGGGTGGTTGCGTATCCGTACACAACGGAGAAACCTGTCGCAGTGCTGGGCGCCAAGTACCGGTGGGCACGTGCCGCTGGTCTGCTTGGGTAACAACAGGTTTCTTGTGTAGCAAGGGAGAGATGGCCCGTCCGCGACCGTGACACGCCCACGGTCGCGAACCCGCCAGGGAGGTCAACGAAGACAGCCGGTCCTCTGGAGGTCGTTAACCGTGGATGATCCAAATCTGGTCGCCCGCACGGAAGTCAGTTCGCCTCCTGAGAAGGAGCGCGTCTGGCCCGCGGGACGGCTGGAAGCGATGCCCATCAGGAAACTGCCCGACGCGCCACCGTCGATTCACCTGCTGGGTCCCACCGTCTTCCTGGTGGCTCTGGGCGTGGGCATGGGCGAGTCCTACATGTGGCCGCGCCTGGTGCTGGTCTTCGGACCGGACATCAGGTGGCTCTTCCTGGTCGGCGTGACGTTGCAGGCCGTCGTCATGCTGGAGATGGCCAGGTACGCGATGGCGACGGGGGAGAGCATCTTCTTCGGCGCCGCACGCGTGTTCAAACCGATCATGTGGTTCTTCTTCGTGGTCGCGATACTCGTCTACATCTGGCCGGGCCATCTCTCCGCCGGCGCGGCGGCCCTGGAGAAGATCACCGGCATACCGTGGACGGTCTCGGCGTGTGTCGGCCTGATCCTGGTCGGGATCCTGTTCAGCCTGGCCAAGGTCATCTACAACCTGCTCGAGAACCTGCTGTCCATCCTCATCGGACTGCTCGTGGTCAGCACGGCCGTGGTGGCGGCGATGGTCGGTACGTGGGGCGATCTGACCAGCACGATCAGCGGCATGTTCCAGTTCGGGTACTTCCCGGCGCAGGCCATGTCGCCGGAGTGGTTTCCGATCATCGTCGGCTCGATCGCGTTCGCGGGCCCGTCCGGCATGCAGCAGATGTGGTACACGCTGCACCTGCGCGACAGCGGCGCCGGCATGGGTGCGCACATCCCGAAGCTGCGCGGGTTGCGGCACGCGGGCGAGGAAGAGCAGATGCCGTCCCGCGGCTTCATGTTCGACACCGAGGACTCCGCGGAGCTGGCCAAGTGGAAGGGTTGGCGGCGCTGGGTCACCTTCGACGCCCTGCTGTTGTTCTGGGGCATCACGATGCTCGTCACGGTTTCTTTCACGGTTCTCGCGCAGTCGGCCTCGCGGACCTCGCCGGACGTCAAGGCGCTGATCGAGTCCGGTGAACGTGAGGCGGCACTGAACGCCATGTCGGACGCCTTCGCGTCAGCAGGTGGACCGGTACTGGGTGCGGTGTTCCTCGGGTTCATCGCGTTGATCGGCCTCAACGCGACGCTGGGCCTGTTCGACTCGTTCTCGCGCGGCCAGGCGGACATGACCTATCACTTCGTGAAGGGCGCGAAGAGGTTCCGGATGTCGCACCTCTACGCGGGCTTCCTGTGGGGCGTCATCACGTTCGGCATCCTGATCCTGCTGTTCGGACCGGCCGACGGACCGGGAGCGATCCTCGACGTGCTCGCGTTCCTGTCGACGTTCGCCATGGGCGCCTACTGCGTGGTGCTTCTCCTGGTGAACAACCGGATGCTGCCCAAACCCATCCGGCCCAAGCTGATCACGAACGTCATCATCGGCTTCGGCGCGGTGTTCTACCTGGGCATGCTGTTCTTCAGCCTCGTCAAGTTCGGCGTAGTGGTGGGCTGATCATGGACATCCGTGAAGGAGTTCCCGGCGCGTTCGTCGGTCTGTCCGCCGGGCTCATCGCGGGAGGGCTGGCCGCGCTCGTCGGCCAGCCGCTCGGGTGGGCTCTCGTCACCATGGTCGCTTTGGGACTACCGCTGGGCGCGTTCGGCGGCGGTTTCGGCCTGCTGGTCGCGGCAGGCCGGCTCCCGGCGGGGCGGTTCGCTCCTGTGGCGCTGTACTGGTTGGTCGCGTTCCCACTGGCGCGTCTGGTGCACGAAGTCACGGTGAGTCTTGTGCTCACCGGCCAGGTCCGACTGCCCTCGGACCTGGCCGGTTTCCTCGCCTACCAAGGAATCGTGAGCTTCGGCTGGGCCATCGGATTCCTGTGGCTGCACGAACGCATCGCGATGCGACTGCGTGCTCGAGCCACCGCCACCCGCTGACCTTCTGCCGAAGGAGCGAGAATGCTGGATCTTCCTGTCTGGGTGTGGATCGCGACCTTGGGCGGACTCGCCCTGGTGATCGCGTTCGACTTCTACCTGGTGGTGCGCAAGCCCCACGAACCGACGTTCCGCGAGTCGGTCTGCTGGGTCGTGTTCTACGTCGGCCTGGCCGTCCTCTTCGGACTCGGCGTGACCCTGTTCGCCGGAGGACAGCACGGCGGCGAGTTCTTCGCCGGCTGGATCACCGAGTACTCCCTCAGCGTCGACAACCTGTTCGTGTTCGTGCTGATCATGGCCCGGTTCGCGGTGCCGCGGGAGCAGCGGCAGAAGGTGCTGATCGTCGGCATCCTGCTGGCGTTGGTGCTGCGGGCGATCTTCATCGCCGTCGGTGCCGAGGCGATCTCCCGGTTCGACTGGCTCTTCTACGTCTTCGGCGCGTTCCTCATCTACACCGCGTGGAAGCTGTTGGCGCACAACGAGAGCGAGGAAGCCGAGTTTTCCGAGAACGCCGCGTTGCGCGCGGTGCGCAAGGTGTTTCCCCGCGCCAGTCCGCTGCTGATCGTCATGGTCGCGGTCGGCACCACGGACCTCCTCTTCGCGGTCGACTCGATCCCGGCGATCTTCGGGCTCACCAAGGAGCCGTACCTGGTGCTGACCGCCAACGCGTTCGCGTTGATGGGCCTGCGCCAGCTCTTCTTCCTGGTGGGCGGGCTGCTGGATCGCCTGGTGCACCTCAGCAAGGGCCTTGCGGTGGTGCTCGCGTTCATCGGGCTCAAGCTGGTTTTCGAGGCGATGCACCACCACGGTGTGTCGTGGGCTCCGGAGATCCCGATCGTGGTGTCTCTCGGCGTGATCGTCGTCACTCTGGCGATCACCACGGTGTGGAGCCTGCACACCTCCCGGCGGGCCGCCCGCGCCGCCGTGGAGGAGGCTGAAGCTCAGCGCTCTCACCGAGTCGAGGGCGCTCAGCCGTGAATCGTGTGGCCCTCGGCGTCTTTCCTGAGCGTCTTGGCCACGGCCGCTTGGGCCTCGGCGTCCTTGCGCTGCTCGTTCAGCGCGGTGGCGAGTCCGAGGCCGAGCGTGCGGCCGTCGGCGGAGAATCCGGCGCGCGGCTCGGTGAGAGAGCGCGCGAAGTTCTTCAAGCGGGACATCGTCTTCCTCCTGTCGATGGTCGCTCCCGAGGCGTGCAGAAGCCTGACTGGCACCGTCGCACGGGAGGAGCAGGGTTGCGGCTGGGGTCTTGTCCACGGGATACCCATTGCGGGTCCTCGTCGACACCATCCCTGCTCGCATTCAGCATACTGCGTTTTGTATGCAATCCACTGCCATCGTGTCGCGGATCACCCGTGTGGCACCAAATGACCGAATTAGGGTGATCTGAGCGTAATGAGTCAGTTACTGTCGGTCGTCTTTTGGTCGTGGTAGGTCTGCCGGGTCTGCTCCGCATGGCGGTTCATGACCTCGCCGGCTCGCTCTACGTCACCATCGGCGATGGCCGCGACCAGCTCGGCGTGCTCTTTCCACGAGTCGTTGCTGCGCGGGCGGGCGATCGGCGTGTAGTACCAGCGCACCCGGCGGTCGACCAGTCCGATCATCTCGGACAGGACCTTGTTGCGGCCGATCGCCGCGACGGCCGCGTGCAGGTCGGCGTTCGCCTTGACCAGGCGTTCGACGTTGGCGGTGACGAGTGCCTCCTCGCCGGCCTTCTGCAGGTTCTTGAGCAGCTTCACGTCGGATGCCGTGGCGTGCTCGGCGGCGAGCTTGGCGGAGTAGGTCTCCAGCACGCTGCGCACGGCGAGCAGCTGGTCGGCCTCCTCCTCGGTCGGGGTGTGCACGAAGGCACCCTGGGCGGGGCGCAGGTCGACCCACCCGTCGGTCTGCAACCGCTGCAGGGCTTCGCGCACCGGCTGCCTGCTGACGCCGAGGTACTCGGCGAGCTCGGCCTCGACCAGGTGCTGGCCGGGGGCGAGGGTGCGGTTGATGATGAGCTCGAGCAAGGCGTCGTAGACGGCCTCGCGCAGCGGCGCCGGGCGTTCGACCCGGCGGCTCGCCGCGGCGCTGAGAGAGCCCTTACCGGCTCGGCGGCCACTGGGCAAAGAGGTCATGTCAGACAGAATACAGCTTTTCGTATGCAAAAAGCACTTCTAGAGCTTCTGTCGTGTTGTCCGTATACTGTATGCAATCTTGCCTGAGATTTATCTGCGACTTGCCTGGGAACTGTGGCGGAGCGGGGCGTGACATGAAGATCGCTGTTCTCGGAGCCGGAGCGATCGGTGCCTACGTCGGTGCGGCATTGCATCGTGCGGGCGTGGAGGTCCACCTGATCGCACGCGGAGCCCATCTCGCCGCGATGCGGGAGCACGGCGTGCGGGTGCTGAGTCCTCGTGGTGACTTCACCGCGCATCCCCACGCGACCTCCTCGCCGGAGGAGGTGGGAGAGGTCGACTACGTCTTCCTCGGGCTGAAGGCGTACTCGTACGCGTCGTCGGGTGATCTGCTGGCGCCGCTGATGGGTCCGTCGACCGCGGTGATCGCGGCGCAGAACGGGATTCCGTGGTGGTACTTCCACGGCATGACCGGGCATCCGCTCGAGGGACAGCGGATCGAGGCCGTCGATCCTGGCGGCACTGTGTCCGCGGTCCTGCCGATGGAGCGGGCGATCGGCTGTGTCGTCTACTGCTCGACCGAGATCGAGTCGCCGGGGGTGATCCGTCACCTCGAGGGCACGCGGTTCTCGATCGGCGAGCCGGACCGGTCGATCTCGTCGCGGTGTGTCGCGCTGAGCGAGGCGATGATCGCGGGCGGGCTGAAGTGCCCGGTGGAGAAGGACGTCCGCGAGGACATCTGGATCAAGCTGATGGGCAACGTGGCGTTCAATCCGTTGAGCGCCCTGACCCGCGCGACGATGGTGGAGATCTGCGACCACTCGGACAGCCGCGACCTCGTGGCGCAGATGATGGCAGAGACGCTGACCATCGCGCGTGCCGCGGGCTGCGACCCGCAGATCTCGATCGACAAGCGCATCGACGGCGCCCGGCGGGTCGGGCACCACAAGACGTCGATGCTGCAGGACCTGGAGGCGGGCAAGAGGCTGGAGATCGACGCGATCATCGCCGCGGTGGTGGAGATCGCCTCGCTGACCCGCGTGCCGGCGCCGACGTTGCGGCACGTCTACGCGGCCATCGATCTCCTCTCGCGCACTTCGCTGGTGTCCTGAGTTGCTGCTGCGACAGCTGGAGTACCTGGTCGCCCTGGCCCGCGAACGCCACTTCGCGCGTGCCGCGGAGGCCTGTCACGTGTCCCAGCCGTCGCTGTCGGCGGCGATCAGCAAGCTCGAACGCGAACTCGGGGTGCCGATCGTGTCCCGCGGCCGCCGGTTCGAGTCGCTGACGCCGGAGGGGGAACGGGTCCTGCTGTGGGCGCATCGCATGCTCGCGGACCGCGATGCGCTGCAGCAGGACCTGTCGCGCATGCGCGAGTCCCTGTCGGGCGTGCTGCGGATCGGCGCGATTCCGACCGCCTTGCCGGCGGCTCCGTTGCTGACCACACCGTTCTGCGAGCGGTATCCGCACGTGCGGATCACGTTGGAGTCGTTGTCGTCGCGGGAGATCGTGCGGCGGCTCGACGAGTTCGAGCTCGACATCGCGATGACCTATGTGGACAGTTCGGTCCGTGCTCTGCCGTTGTACGAGGAACGCTACGTGCTGCTGACACCTGCGGACGAGGAGATCGCGTCTCGGCCGGTGGCGCGGTGGGCTGACGTGGCCGCGTTGCCTCTTTGTCTGCTCACCTCCAAGATGCGGAACCGGCGGATCCTGGACGGGATCTTCGCCGACGCCGGGGTGCAACCGGTGCCGATGATCGAGGCTGACACCGTGGCGACTCTCTACGCCCATGTGGCTACCCGCAAGTGGTCTTCGGTCATCGCACACGCTTGGCTGCAGATGTTCGGGACACCTGAGGGGATGCGCGTGGTGCGGATCGAGGATCCGCGGCGGGTGCCGCAGATCGGGTTGGTCGCGGGGGAGCAGGTTTCGATGCTCGCTCAGGCCATGGTGGGGATGACCCGGAGCCTTGACCTGCGCGGCGAGCTGGATCGCCTGTTGCACAAGCATCTTGATAGACGCGAGCTATGACGGAATAGGAACTTTCGCTTGGACGTGGCGGGTTCCCGGGTTCGATGCTTCTGGCATGAAGATTCTGTGCGTTCTCTACGACGACCCGGTGACCGGCTACCCGACCTCGTACGCCCGTGACGATCTTCCCTCCTCGAGCGGCTACCCCGCGGCCAGACGCTGCCGACTCCGTCCTCAGTGGACTTCACGCCCGGCCACCTGCTGGGCAGCGTGTCCGGTGAGCTGGGCCTGCGGTCGTTCCTGGAGTCGGCCGGTCACGAGATGGTCGTCACCTCGGACAAGGACTCCGCTGATTCCGTCTTCGATCGCGAGCTCGCAGACGCGGACGTGGTGATCTCCCAGCCGTTCTGGCCCGCTTACCTGACCGCCGAACGGTTCGCTCGCGCTCCCAAGTTGAAACTGGCCCTGACCGCGGGCATCGGCTCCGACCACGTCGACCTGGACGCGGCCATCGCACACGGCGTCACGGTCGCAGAAGTGACCTACTGCAACAGCATCAGCGTCGCCGAGCACGTGGTGATGTCGATCCTGAACCTGGTGCGCAACTTCGTGCCCTCGCACCAGACCGTGCTGAACGGCGACTGGAACATCGCGGACTGCGTGGCCCGCTCCTACGACGTCGAGGGCATGCACGTCGGCACCGTCGCGGCCGGCCGCATCGGTCTGGCGGTTCTTCGCAGGCTGGCCCCGTTCGACATGCACCTGCATTACACCGATCGGCACCGCCTGCCTTTTGGAGGTGGAGCAGGAACTCGGGCTGACGTTCCACGCCTCGGCCGCGGAAATGGTGCCTTCGTGTGACGTCGTCACGATCAACGCGCCGCTGCACCCCGAAACCGAGGGCCTGTTCGACGACGAGCTGATCGCCGCGATGAAGCGCGGTGCCTACCTGATCAACACGGCTCGAGCCCGGATCGCGGACCGGGACGCGGTGGTGCGGGCGTTGCAGAGCGGTCGCCTCGCCGGATATGCGGGCGACGTGTGGTTCCCGCAGCCCGCGCCGTCGGATCACCCGTGGCGCGCGATGCCGAACCACGGGATGACGCCGCACATCTCCGGTTCGTCGTTGTCGGCTCAGGCTCGTTATGCGGCAGGCACGCGGGAGATCCTGGAGTCGTTCTTCGCGGGCACGCCGATCCGCGACGAGTACCTGATCGTCGATGGCGGCAAGCTGGCCGGAACCGGCGCGCACTCCTACGCCGTCCGGGGCTAGCTCAGCTACGACGAAACGACAAACCGGGGGCCGGTGAACGATGCACCGGCCCCCAGCCCCTCTCTCCTCAGATCAGCTGCCGGTGGCCTTGCCGTCGCCCCACAGTTGGGCCGGCCCCCACGGTTTCTGGATTTCGAAGTGGTGCGGGTGCGCGACGGTGAGACTGGTCCAGCAGTACTTGTGGTAGCCGTCGAGCTTGAAGTTGACCGTGGGCCCCTTCTTGCCGTCGATGCCGTCCTCGTCCCACATGATCACCTTGACGATCTTGCTCTTCCAGCTCGGATCGTCGCTCTTGGTGCCGCGCAGCTCCACGCAGGCCTTCCCGGCATTTCCCCGGCCAGGGGGCTTGAACTGGCGTGAGTCCAGGGTGCAGCACAACTGGAAGTCGAAGGTGAACGGCAGGGTCGCGGCGGCCGTGCCGGACACGTCGTCGACGGCGCCGGGCACCTCCGGGGCCGCGACCGGCAGGGCGTCGACCACCTCTTCCGGATTGTCGGCCGCCATCGCGGACCCGGTGAAGAGCATGGTTATGAGCAGCACCGCCGTACTCACGGCAGCAAGCGTTCTGGTCAGCATGGATTCCCCCTCCATTTGCCTCAGTTCATGAGGCGCCATGAGCAGTAAACTGAGATGTCCAGACGCTGTCAACTGGCGTGCAGGAGAAAGCCGCCGTTCGTGCCACCTGAGTTCATGGGCTGATCGGTAGGATGTCGCCATGTCAGATGACGGAGGGGTGCTGGCCGCGCGGGTTGACCACTTGTTCCGCACGGTGCGGGCGAATGACGGCGGCGAGTACACCTTCGAGGAGGTCGCCGAGGCGATCAAGGCCAAGGGCGGTCCCACGATCTCCGCCACCTACCTGTGGCAGCTGCGCAAAGGGGTGCGGGACAACCCGACCAAGCGTCACGTCGAGGCACTGGCGAGCTTCTTCGGCGTGCCGCCCGCGTACTTTTTCGACGATGCCGAGGCCGCCCGCATCGACGCGGAGCTGATGCTGCTCAACGCGTTGCGGGACGTGCCGGTGCGCCGGCTCGCCCTCCGCGCCAGAGGTCTGTCGGACAAGAGCCTCGCCACCATCGCCGACATGGTCGAGCGGGTGCGTGAGCTCGAAGGGCTGCCCCCGGAGGACCGCTCGAAGTGAGCGCTCGGAGGCTGCGGAAGCTCCTGCGCGGCTTGGACATCCCGGTCCCGTTCGACGTGACGTCGTTCGCGGGCCGCATCGCCGCACGCCGAGGCAGGTCGATCCACCTGAAGCCCGTCGCGCGACTCACCGGCGTGTGCGGTCTCTGGATCGCCACCGACGACGCGGACATCATCTTCTTCGAGAAGGAAACCGTGCCGTTCCACCAGGAACACATCGTGCTGCACGAGCTGAGCCACGTGCTGTGCGACCACTACCCGGCCTCGGCGAGCCTCACCGAGCTGGCGGAACTCCTGCTGCCCAGCCTCGATCCCGTTCTGGTCCGGCGCGTGCTCGGCCGTGCCGGGTACTCCACCGAGGAGGAACGCGAGGCGGAGTTGCTCGCGACCCTGATCCGCCAGCGGGTGCACACCGGCACCACGCTGGCCGACAGGCTTCGTGCCGCGTTCGACGGCTTCCATGGGTGAGCTCCTGCTGCGGTACACGCCGCCCGCCGCCGCGTGGCTGATGGTGTTCAGCTGGCGCGACGGCCAGGACGCGATCCGGCGGCTGTTCCTGGGGCTCGCCGTGTCGCTGACCGCGCTCACCCCGGCGGTGCAGGTCGCGGCGGAACACCTGACGGGAGTGGGCACCCTGGCGCGGTTGCTCGGCCACGCGGGCATGGTGTTGGTCGCGTGGTCTGCGCACGATCTCCTCGCACACCTCAACGGCATGCGGCGCAGCCGGTGGAGCACGTGGTGGACGGCGGGCATGTTCGGGTTGATGTGCCTGTTCTTCGCGCTGAAGCCGAGCCTGCTTCCCCAGGCGCCGTGGGTTCTCGAGTACTGGGTGGCGTACCTGCTCGCGCTGACCCCCGCGTTCGGCAACGTGATCCGCCTCGGCCTGCGTTACGCCCGCAGCACGTCCGACCGGGCTCTGCGGCTCGGGTTGCACCTGATCGTGGCCGGTGCGGCGATGGCGTTGGGGTACCTGGTGAACAGGGCCGTGCGCGTCGGGGCGAGCCGCTTCGGGTACGACTACCCGCTGGGGTGGAGCTTCTGGATGAGCGCGGTGCTGCCCAACGCCGCCCACGTCGTGGTGCTGATCGGCGCCGCGGTTCCGGCAGCGGCGGCCTGGTGGCGCAGGTACCGCCAGTTCACCCGCCTGGAACCGATCTGGCGGGCGCTGGCCGACGCGGATCCCCGAATCGCGCTCAACCCGCGCGTCGGCTGGTGGAACATGCGGATGCGCCTGTACCGGCGCGTGATCGAGATCCGCGATGGCCTGCTCGACCTTCAGCCTTGCCGGGACGCCGACGTCGCCACTGCCGCGCGGGGGAGGTCGGCGAGTCCGGCGGAGGTCGAGGCCGCGGTGATCGCCGCCGCCATCAGTGCGCGGGGTGTGGTGCCGGCCAGGGTGGAACCCGGTGCGGGCGCACCGGATCTGGACGGTGACACCGCGTTCCTGTGTGAGGTGGCGGACGCGTTCTCGCTCCTGGACGATCGCCGCGTGCTGCAGAGCTAGTCAGCCTGGCAGGCTTGTGACCACGGCGCCGTTCTCGTCCAGGACGCGGATGCTCGGCACGTCCTGCGCGTCCACTGACAGCACGATGCGGGGCCGGCCCTTGGAGTCGTTGAGCGCGAGCACCGCGCCGTCCCCGGTCGACCAGACCAGTTCGACCCTGGTGGGCATTGGCGGTGTCTGCTCGACGGGCAGGCGCGGGTCGGGCATCTGCTTGAAGAACAACGCGGCCGCGCCGTGCTCGCCCTGCCATTGAGTGCCCAGGGTGATGGCCTGCGCGTTGACGTAGTCGAGGGAAAAGCTGGCCTGCGACGCCCCCGCGACGATGCCGCCGCGTTCAGAGCCGTTCTCGTCGTTGAAGATCAGATAAGTGCCGTCCTCGGGCCCTTTGCGCTGCTCGGCCGGGATCACCTTGCCGCCGATGATCACCGGCGGGCGCCGCGTGTCGGCGAGCACGCGCTGCCGGCGCCTGTTGTCGCGCACGGTGAAGGACTCCCTGGCCTGCTCACCTCGTGTCTCGGTTGGGCCGGCGATTGCGTGCGGGGTGACGGCTGCGCCTGTGGTGACCGCGAGTGCGGCTCCCCGCAGGGCGGCACGCCTGAACAACGGTGGTGTCATGCGCGCCAGTGAACCGGTGGCGCGCCTGATGATCACTGGGGCAGGCCACCGTTGCCGTGGTGGGGCGAGCCCCCTGGGAGAGGAACCCCGCGGTTGCCGCTTTGTGCCGCATGGCTGGCGCTGCTGGTCGGAGGACGTGTTCCCAGGCGGTTCCTGGACTTCCTGAACGACGCGCATCGTCGCGGCCTGCTCCGCAGATCTGGAGCGTCGTACCAGTTCCGGCACGCCAGCCTGCAGGACCATCTCGCGACTTCGTACCTGACTCGCCCCTGCTGGCGCGGCGATCAGGCTAAGAAAGCGCGACAGGGGGCTAGCGCATACCGAAGATTGCATACAGTATGGACGACAGGAGGTGTCGTGATGAGCAGGCGGAAGAAGACCGAGCCCTACGTGCGGCTCACCCAGCCGCTGGTGCGCGACGCAGGCGTCCTGCGCCCGGCCACCTGGGACGAGGCGCTGGACCGGGCGGCTGAGGGGTTCAGGCGGAATGTCGCCAAGAACGGGCCGGACGCGTTCGGGATGTTCTCCTGTGCCAGGGCCACCAACGAGATGAACTACATGGCGCAGAAGTTCACGCGGGCGGTTATCGGCACGAACAACGTCGACTCGTGCAACCGCACGTGTCACGCGCCCAGTGTGGCGGGGCTGGCGAAGGTCTTCGGCAGTGGTGGCGGTACCTCCTCCTACCAGGAGATCGAGGATGCCGACCTCATCGTGCTGTGGGGGTCTAACGCGCGTGAGGCGCACCCGATCTTCTTCCAGCACGTGCTGAAGGCGGTCAACAAGGGCGCGAAGCTGTACGTGGTCGACCCGCGGTTGACGAGCACTGGCCGGTGGGCGCACAAGTGGTTGCGGCTCAACGTCGGCACGGACATTCCGCTGGCTCATGCCATCGCGCGCGAGATCATCGCGTCCAACCTCACGAACATGTCGTTCATCGAGCGGGCGACCGAAGGGTTCGAGGAGTTCGTCAAGGCCGTCGAGCCGTGGACGCTGCCGGTGGCGGAGCTGGAGACCGGTGTGCCCGCTGAGCTCATCCGCGAGCTCGCGCACGCCTACGCCAAGGCCGATCGCGGGCAGCTCAGCTGGACGCTCGGCATCACCGAGCACCACAACGGCACCGACAACGTGCTCAGCCTCATCAACCTGGCGCTGCTCACCGGGCAGGTCGGGCGGTACGGGGCCGGGCTGAACCCGTTGCGGGGGCAGAACAACGTGCAGGGCGGCGGCGACATGGGGGCCATCCCCGACCGGATGCCCGGGTTCCAGGACATCACCGACCCCGAGATCACGGCCAAGTTCAACGCCGCGTGGGGGTCGGACATCCAGCCGAAGAAGGGTTGGAACCTCACGCAGATGCTCGAGGCGATGGAACGCGGTGACATGACCACCGTCTACATCATCGGCGAGAACCCTGTGCAGTCCGAGGCCGACTGCGAGCACACGATCAAGCGACTGTCCAACTTGGACCACATCGTCGTGCAGGACATCTTCCTCACCAAGACCGCGCAGATGGCGCACGTCGTGCTGCCCGCCGCGGCCGCGTGGTGCGAGACCGACGGCACGTTCACGAACAGCGAGCGCCGGGTCCAGCGAGTCAGGAAAGCCCTGAACCCACCCGAGGGCGCGCGCGACGACATCGAGATCATGAGCCAGATCGCCGAACGGCTCGGTGCGCCGTGGCAGCACATGACCGGAGAGAAGGTCTGGGACGAGCTGCGCAGCCTGTCGCCGTTGCACACCGGCATGAGCTACCAGCGGCTCGAAGCGCTCGGCGGCATCCAGTGGCCGTGCCCGAGCGAGGACAGCCTCGAACCCAGCTTCCTGCACGGCCGGTTGTGGGAGGAGGACCCGGTCAAACGCGGTATGCCCGCGACGTTCTCGCCGGTCCTGCACAGTCCGCCGGTCGACGAGCTGACCGAGGAGTTCCCGTTCCGGCTCACCACGGGACGCCGGCTCGACTCCTACAACACCGGGGTGCAGTCGGCCGGGTTCGAGTCGCCTCTGCGCAAGGGCGAGACGCTCGACCTGTCACCGCAGGACGCGAAGAAGCTCGGCGTCCAGGCGGGCGAGGAAGTCCAGATCACGTCCAGGCGCGGGCAGATCCAGGCTCCGGTGCGGATCGACGACGGACTCACGCCCGGCCTGGTGTTCATGACGTTCCACTTCCCGGACGAGATCGACGTCAACATCATCACCATCGAGGCGACCTGTCCGATCGCGGGCACCGCCGAGTACAAGGCGGCGGCGATCAGGATCGACAAGCTCCCGGTGTCCGCTGTGTCCGGGACGGGGGCCTGAGTGGACCTCAAACTCCTCGACGTCGAGCCCAGCGAAGCCGAACGCGTTGTCGTCGACTTGTTCACCGGCATGGGGCGGGACCAGTTGCTGCCCGCCCTGCACGCGGTCAACGACCGGGTCGGCTGGATCAGCCAGGGCGCGCTGAACCACATCTGCCGCGTCCTGCACATCCCGCCGGCCGAGGCGTACGGTGTGGCGAGCTTCTACTCGTTGTTCTCGCTCACCGAACGCCCGGCGAAGATCACGCACGTCTGCGTCGACCTCGCCTGCCAGGTCAACGGCGCGAAAGCGTTGTGCGACAGGCTGACCGACGAGCTCGGTCCGGTGGGGGCGAAGAGCGGCTGGCTGCGCAGCCCGTGTCTCGGGGTGTGCGAGAAGGCTCCGGCGGCGCTCGCGTTCGAGGCGGGGGAGGTCGCGAAGGAGCAGCTCCTGGCGCCCACCCACGCCGGTGAGGTGATCGCGGTGGCGGCCGCTGGTCCCTCCCCTGTGGACGGTGAGCGCGCGGAGGTGCCGCAGGCCGGTTCCGCCGGCCTGCGGCTGCTCAAGCGGATCGGCGTCGTGGATCCGGAGAGCTTGGACGACTATCGGGCCACGGGCGGCTACCACGCGTTGCGCACCGCGCTCCTGCTCGGGCCGTCCGGAGTGATCCGCGAAATCTCCGACGCCAAGCTGATGGGGCGTGGCGGCGCGGCGTTCCCGACGGGGCGCAAGTGGGACGCGACCGCACGCCAGCCGGTCCGGCCGCACTACCTGGTGTGCAACGCGGACGAGAGCGAGCCCGGCACGTTCAAGGACCGGCTGCTCATGGAGGGCGACCCGTTCGCGGTGATCGAGTCGATGACGATCGCCGGGTTCGCGGCCGGGTGCTCGCGCGGCTACCTCTACCTGCGTGGCGAGTACCCGCGGGCGTTGCACCTGCTGCGCAACGCGATCGCGAAGGCGCGCGAGCGGAACTTCCTCGGCGAGAACATCATGGGCCACGAGGGTTTCTCGTTCGACATCGAGATCCGCCGCGGCGCCGGCGCGTACATCTGCGGCGAGGAAACCGCGATCTTCAACTCGATCGAGGGCTTCCGCGGGGAACCGCGCTCGAAGCCGCCGTTCCCGGTGGAGTCGGGGCTGTTCGGCAAACCGACCGTGGTCAACAACGTGGAGACGCTGGTCAACGTGCCGGTGATCCTCACGGAGGGGTGCGAGGCGTACACGCGCATCGGCACCGCGGGGTCCACGGGGCCGAAGCTCTTCTGCCTGTCGGGCAACGTGAGTCGTCCGGGCGTGTACGAGGTGCCGTTCGGCACCACGCTCGGGGAACTCCTCGATCTGGCGGGTGGCGTGCCGCCAGGCCGGGAGCTGCGAGCGGTACTGCTCGGCGGGGCGGCAGGCGGGTTCGTTCGCCCGGACGAGCTCGACCTGCCGCTCACCCTGGAGGACGCGCGCGCCGCCGGCACCACGCTCGGCTCCGGTGTCGTGCTGGTGCTGGACGACACGGCCGACCTGGGCAGCTTCCTGGTGCGCATCGCCGCGTTCTTCCGCGACGAGTCGTGCGGGCAGTGCGTGCCGTGCCGGATCGGGACCGTGCGCCAGGAGGAGGCGATGCACCGGCTCGTCGGCAAACGCCCGCTGAGCACCAGCGCCGCTGATCTCCAGCTGCTGCGGGAGGTCGGGCAGGTCATGCGCGACTCGTCGATCTGCGGACTCGGTCAGACCGCTTGGAACGCCATCGAATCGGCTCTCGACCGGCTGGGTTACGCAGAGGAGGCGACGAAATGACGATCGTCGAGATCGGGCTTCCGAAGCGGCTGGTCGAGTTCACGTTGGACGGCGAAAGTGTGCGCGTGCCGGAGGGTGCGACGATCCTGGACGCCTGCACGGCGGCGGGAAAGTCGATCCCGACGCTCTGCTACGGCGACACGTTGAAGCCCGCAAACGCTTGCCGCGTCTGCATGGTCGAGGTCGAGGGATCGCGCACGCTGGTGCCGTCGTGCTCGCGCAAGGCCGAGCCCGGCATGGTCGTGCGCACCGACTCGGAACGCACGCAACACAGCCGCAAACTGGTGCTGGAACTTCTCGGGTCCGCCACGGACCTCTCCACCACGCCGCACGTGGACGAGTGGATGTCCGCGTGCGGCGCCGACCCCTCCCGGTTCGGCCCTGACGCCGAAACGAAACTCCAACCGGCCACAGTGGACAATCCGCTGTACGTCCGCGACTACGGCAAGTGCATCATGTGCTACAAGTGCGTCGACGCGTGCGGCGACCAGTGGCAGAACAGCTTCGCCATCTCGGTGGCTGGTCGCGGATTCGACGCGCGGATCTCCACGGAGTTCGCGACACCGTTGCCCGACAGCGCTTGCGTCTACTGCGGCAACTGCATCGAGGTCTGCCCGACCGGCGCCCTGAGCTTCAAGCGCGAGCACGACAAGCGCGAGGACGGCACCTGGGACGAGTCTGCTCAAACCCGGACCACGACCATCTGCACGTTCTGCGGTGTCGGGTGCAACCTCACCCTGCACGTCCAGGACAACGAGATCGTCAAGGTCACTTCTCCGCACGAAAGCACTGTCACGCACGGAAACCTGTGCATCAAGGGACGTTTCGGCTGGCAGCACGTGCAAAACCGTTGATCAACTGGGAGGGCGCTCCGATGTCGTTGATCCTCAAGCCCGGAACTTCCTGGAACGACGTGTATTCGCGGTGTGTGAAGATCGCACCCGAAGCGTTCCACGACGATCGGCTGCTCAACCACTTCGGCGGCGGATGGAGTCGTTCGGGCGAACCGATGCCCGCTACCACCCCGGTCGACGGGTCCACCATCGCGGGCCCGCCGTTCCTCGACTTCGACGTCGCGGGCCGTGCGGTGGTCGCCGCCGTCGACCAGCACATCGAGTGGCGCAACGTGTCTCTGGCCGAACGCAAGGCACGGGTGTCCGAGGCGCTGGACGCATTGACCGAGCATCGCGACCTGCTGTCGTTGCTGCTGGTGTGGGAGATCGGCAAGCCGTGGCGGCTCGCGACGGCCGACGTCGACCGCTGCATCGAAGGCGTGCGCTGGTACGTCGAGGAGATCGACGGGATGCTGGAAGGCCGGTCGCCGTTGTCCGGCCCGGTCAGCAACATCGCCTCGTGGAACTACCCGATGAGCGTGTTGATGCACGCGATGCTCGTGCAGGCGTTGGCGGGCAACGCGGTCATCGCCAAGGCGCCGACCGACGGTGGCGTGAGCTGTTTGACGCTGGCCACGGCTTTGGCCGTGCGGTCCGGGCTGCCGTTGACGCTGGTGAGCGGCAGTGGGGCCGAACTGGCGCCGGTGCTCGTCGGATCGTCGTTCCTCGGATGCGTGTCCTTTGTGGGCGGTCGTGATGTCGGCAGCGCCATCGCGACGCGCCTGGTCGACTCGAACCGGCGGCACGTGCTGGAGCAGGAAGGCCTGAACTGCTGGGGCGTCTGGGAAACCGACTCCTGGGACATGCTCGGCACGCAGATCCGCAAGGCCTTCGACTACGGCAAGCAGCGCTGCACCGCCTACCCGCGCTACGTCGTGCAGCGGTCGTTGTTCGACAAGTTCCTCTCGGTGTACCTGCCCGCTGTCCGCGAGGTCACGTTCGGCCACCCGCTCGCCGTCACTTCGCCCGACGACGAGCTGCCGGCGCTGGACTTCGGGCCGTTGATCAACGACGCGAAGGCCAAGGAACTCGGTGACGTCGTGGACGAGGCGATCCGGGCCGGTGGTGTGCCGCTGTACCGGGGTTCGCCCGCCTCCGGTCGCTTCCTGCCCGGCCAGCAGACCGCCGCCTACCTGGCGCCGGTGGCGATCCTGGACCCGCCGCGGTCCTCTGTTCTGCACCACGCGGAGCCGTTCGGGCCGGTCGACACGATCGTCCTGGTGGACACCGAGGCCGAGCTGCTGGCCGCGATGAACGCCTCGAACGGTGCCCTGGTCGCGTCACTGGCCTGCGACGACGAGGCGACGGCACGGCGGTTGAGCGAGGACGTCCAGGCGTTCAAGGTCGGGATCAACAAGCCGCGTTCGCGTGGTGACCGGGACGAGGTGTTCGGCGGGCGCGGTGCGTCGTGGCGCGGTGCGTTCGTGGGCGGCTCGTTGCTCGTGCACGCCGTGACAGAGGGTCCGCCCGATGAACGGCCGTACGGCAACTTCCCGTCCTACTCGCTCTACCCGCCCACGTGACGTATCGGGCGGACCTGCTCCGCATCGTGCAGAACGTGGTGGCGCCCTCCGCCGCCGATGTCGATCAGCACGCCCGCTTTCCCCGCGCTGCCCTGAACGCGTTGGGCGCACGCGGTCTGCTGGGCATGACGATCTCCCGCACGGTCGGCGGCGGAGGTCAGGACCTGAGGTCGGCCGGACGGGTGGTCGAACAGATCGCTCTGGTTTGCGGTGCAACGGCTTCCGTGCTGCGCTCGCACTACTCCGCGGCGGCCGTGCTGGACCGGTCCGGCCCGCACTGGCTGCGCGCGGAGATCGCCGCTGGTCGTCATCTGTCGACGCTGGCGGCGTTCGGTGCGGGCGGCGAGGTGTCGACGCACGGCGACGTTGTGCAGGTGCGGGCGCGCAAGAGTTGGGTGATCGCGGCTGGGGAGGCGGACAGCTACGTCTGGTCGTGCGGCTCGGCGCTGTTGCTGGTCCCTGCCGAGGCGCCGGGGTTGCTCGTGCCCGCCGACCACGCCCGGATGGGCCTGCGGGGGACCGTTGCCACGTGTGTGGAGGCCGATCCGGTGCGGGTGCCGGCGTCCAACCTGCTGTGGGCGGAGGAGCTGGCGTTTCCGTGGTTCCTGGTGCTCGGGGCCGCTGTGTCGCTGGGCCTGATGGAGGGTGCGCTGGCGGCCGCGCTCGGGCATCTCGGTGGTGGTGATCGGCGGACGCGGGCGGATCTTGCCCGGATGCGGTTGCGGACCGACTCGGTTCGCGTGCTCTACAACGACACCCTGTCGGCGGTGACGTGGCATCCGGAGCGATCCGTTGACCGGGTGCGGTTGCTGGCCGTGACCGCGACCGAGGCGGCTGTCGCCGTGACGGACCGGGCGATGAAGGTGTGCGGGGACGCGGCGTTTCGCCGGGATCTGGGCATTGAACGCCGGTTCCGGGACGCGCGGGCGGCCGCCGCGATCGAACCGACGGTCGACTCCCTGGTGGATTCAGTGGAGATCTAAAGATCTGTTGGAATAGGGTCGCGGGCATGTCCTACGGACCACCGGAACAGCAGTGGAGCCAGCCACCGGGCCAGGCGGCGCCTCCGAAAGGGCCGTTGCTGGGGCTGGTGGCGCTGGTCCTGGGCCTGGTCGCGGTCGTGGTGACCTTTCTTCCGGTGGACCTGACCGGCGTGCGCGCCTACCTGGCTTGGGCGGTCGGGTTGCCCGGACTGGCGATCGCCGCCCTCGGGCTGCTCGGGCACCGCCGCGGCAAGGCGATGGCCGGGATCGGCGCGATGCTGTCGCTAGTGGCGTTGGTGATCGGGGCGATCGCGCTCGCCAACGTCGCCGGCCTGCTGTGAAGCCAGGGGCAGGAAGTAGACGAGTGCGTCGTCCACGCCGTCGAGCCCGA
This sequence comes from Lentzea sp. NPDC005914, assembly GCF_040629405.1. Taxonomy (NCBI): domain Bacteria; kingdom Bacillati; phylum Actinomycetota; class Actinomycetes; order Pseudonocardiales; family Pseudonocardiaceae; genus Lentzea; species Lentzea sp. NPDC005914. The sequence continues at coordinate 119,325 of NZ_JBEXVQ010000028.1, forward strand.
TGACGTCGTGGGCGATGTCGTCGTAGAACCCGCCGACGAGCCCCGTTCTGATGCCCAGGTTCGCCGCTGTGACGGTGAGGTTCTGCGCTAGATGTCCGGCTTCGGTGAACGCGAACCTCAACGCTCGCAGGCCGTACGTGCGCCTGAGCGTGCCGATCTTGACGTACAGCGCCAGGACGGCCGGAGTGTTGCCGAGCTCGGTGGTGCCTTTGCCGAACCACATCGAGGTGGCCTCGAGGTCTTCCGTTGACGGGGCGCCGGCCAGGCGGATCAGCGTCCGGTCGACCTCGTTCACCTCGTAGCGGGCCGGTTCCAGGCCGTCGACGCTGAGGGCCAGGAGTCTGAGGCGGGCGCAGTACTGGGCTCCGGCGCTCGGGTAGGGCCACCTGCCGTCCTGGGGTGACATCGCGGTCCACAGCAGTGTGCCGAGCTGGTCGGCGGTCAGTGTGCCGTCGAGGTCCCGGCTGGTCCTGCGGGCTCTGAACGTGGTGGCCAGCTTTGTGTCCACTTCGGACTTCAGTGGTGTGCCGGGCAGCGTGATCCACGGTTGGGGTTCGGGTTTGCGCGGGAGTTGGTCGCTGAAGCCGTTGAGGAACTTGCTGGCTTCCAGGTAGCGGCGGTCCGGGGCGTCGGCGCCGTCCGCGTGGAAGTCGGTCAAGCCGGTGGGGGACAGGGCGGCGGCCGCGGTGGTCCAGCAGATCATGCGTTCTTCGTTGGGGCTGATGCCCAGGCGGTTGAGCAGCATGTGCAGCTGGGAGGCCCAGACGTACGGCAGGTGCTCGCCGATGCGGTGCCGGGCTTCTCTGATCGAGGTGGCCCAGTGTGCGGTGGCACCGGTTGGTTCGCGGTGCCATCGTTCGGCCAGTTGCCGGCCGCGTTCGGAGATGAGTTGGTGGGCTGCGTTGTGCGAGCCGATCGTCGGAGCCGGGGCGTACTCCTGGACGTTGCGCCAGCCGGTGCCGAGGCTGCGCAGCCAGGAGGCGGCTTGGGGCAGGTCGAGGTCGAGTGCTTTCGCGGTGGCCATGGTCAGTTGGATGGCGGCGGTGAGTTTGGCACTGTCGGTGCGGGCGGCTTTGAGGACTGCGACGGCTACTTCTGTGCTGCGGCAGAACACTTCTTCGGCGATGGGGAGTGCTGTGGCGCCGCCGTAGCGCTCGGTTTCCGGGATGTACTCGACCTCACGGACGTGGCCGTGCGGGAGCCAGTCTGGTTCGTCTTGGTCCGTGGCGAAGTCTTGCCGGGCGATCAAGTTGCGCAGGGTTTCCTGGAGCTCGCTGGTGTCGCCGGCGTTCTTGATGCGGACGCGCAGGTGGGGGCCGGTTTCCCAGTACCGCAGGAAGTACCACTCGTGGGGCGCCATGACCGGCGCGAGCGTGTCGGCGATGAACGTGTCGACGTCCGCTCGTTTCCACGAGACCCTGCAGTGCAGGCCGGTCCAGGTCACAGCTGCTCCTAGGGGAACGGGTGGGGGTGCGGGTTGAGCACTCGCGGCAGCCGCGGGATGCCTTGTGTGCGGCGGAGTCGGTGGCCGAACGTCATCGGCAGCGTTCCGGGCACGATGACTTTCGCCGAGTACAGCCCCAGCTTGGTGACGGTGTGCGGGTCCGACTGGTCGACCGCGATCACCTCGAGTTGTCTGGCGTAGCTGTCGAGCAGTTGTCTCAGGTCCGTGTGGTTTCTCCTGTCCTGCAAGACCTTCGGCTTCTCGTCGCTGACCAGGAACGCGTGTCGCTCCGCGGCCTCGTGCAGGGTGTTGACCGCGACGTGGTCGTCCATCGACCTGACCTGGTACGGGTCGTCGAGGAGTTCTCGCAGGCCGGTTCTTGGTGTGAACGACTCGACGTCGACCACGACCTCGGCCGCGGCTGAGCGCAGGGCGGCGACCGGGTCCGGGCTGGCACCGGCCGCGAAGAACGCTCGCGGCAGGTCCGGGTTCTCGGTTCTGGCCAGGGTCAGCACGGCTGGGATGCCGAGGTCGTTGGTGGCGTCGAGGAACAGCAGCTCGTAGCCGAGTTCTTCGAGACGATCGGTGCAGTGCAACAGCATCGGGTCGTCGGGCAGCTGGATTCTGGTGAGCGGTGTCCTGGCGTACCAGGCCATCAGGAAGGCATCGCGTTCGGCGACCTCGAACAGGCCGTGCAGCACCGCTTCGGTGAGGCTGTTGCCGAGGCCGCAGCCGTTGGACGTCTCGTAGACGAACCGCTGCTCGGGCGGGGTGGGAACGGCGAAGTACGCGACCTGCTCCGGTACCAGGAGTGGCTTGTCCTGGCTGTACGACCAGCCTTCGACCCAGCGCATCACCAGATCCGGGGTGTAGCGCTGGTCTTCGTCGTTGAGGCCCAGGCGTGTCGGGTCGAGTGCTGTGCCGGGGTCTAGTTCGGCGAACGATGCTTCGACCGTGCGCTGGCGTTTGCGAGGCTGCATGCCGTTGTAGCGTTCGATGGCTTCGAAGAGCGCCACTCGTTCCGCTTGTTCGAACGTTGTGGTGCGACCGTGGCCCGCCACGTGGTCGACGAGCTCGGCTGTGACCGTGGCGAGTGGCAGTTGCCCGCTGCGGTAGAGACTGGTCACTGGTCCGTGCCGGAAGTCCACCAGTGCCGCTTTGAGGTTGTCCACTGTGGTCAGCTCGTTCGCCGATCTGAGCTGGTGGTGCTCGACCGGGATTTCGGTTTCCGTTGGGGCTGTGTAGTTCTGTTCGCACGGCCTGACTCGGTGGGTGGACACCACTCCGAGGTCGGTGCGGACCGCGATCACGGCACCTTCGTGGGCGTTGAGCGTGTCGATCAGGGGGCGGAAGGCTGGTGCGATGAGGCCACCGAGTCGCATCTCCGGGTTGTGCCGGGGTGCCTCGGGAGCGGTTGCGGCCAGCCGGGCTTCTTCCGCGCATTTCGTGCAGGCGCCACCGATCAGGACGAGGCCGCCGTCTGCGCGCAGCGATGGGGGATCGCCGAGGGTGTAGGTGATCATCGCAGGCCGCCGAGGACGTGCTGGAAGCGTTCTTCACCCGGCGATCTGTGGTGCGGGGCGGCGCCGTTGAGGTGGGCTGTGCCGTCGCGTCCGGCTTGGGCGTGGCCGGTGGCGGCCAGGGCGGCGAAGGCCACGGCGTCCGCGGCTGTTGCTTCCACGGCCCACGCCAGGAGTTGGCGGCCGTGATGGATTTCCGCCTTGTAGGCGCCTGGGGCGAGTTGCTGGAGTTCGAGGCCGGCCGGGACCGCGAACCGCTCGGTCAGGGCCTTCCACCACCTTCGGGCGGTGGGGTCCGAAGTCCACTCGTGGTCGGGAACCGGTGTGCCGACGAGAGGACGGACGGCCCGGCGCAGTGCGGTGCCATTGGCGTGGAGTTCGTCGATGCCGTCGGATTTGAGGGCGTTGAGCGCGGCGTCCAGGCGGGCGGCGTCGGCGGTGGTGCCGATGCCGAGGGCGTCGCCGCAGAGGGCGAGCTTGGCCGGGATCTGGGGGAGGGCGCCGAACGCCGGGGTGTCGACCAGGCCCAGTTCCGGGTCGGTGAGGGCGTCGAGCGTCTGCCGCGGGTCGGCTGGACCGGTGAGCAGGGGGTGGTAGGTGGCGCGCAGCGGAGTGGACCGGGCGACCAGAACCAGAGGGCAGGGTGTCTCGGCGAACTCGACGGCAGGATCGGGGAGTCCTGCCACCGCGCACACCAGACGGTGGATGGCAGCAGATCCGATGAGTGCGGCCAGGACCGTGGTCGGTTCTCCGGCGAGACCGAGTCGGGCGGCGATACGCATAGTGACTTCAGTGTTGAGCGAAATAAATACCTCGTCGATGGGCAGGACATACCCAACGTCCACCCCACAACCCGCCAGGACAACGAGACCGCCGAGGGAAGCCTTGAGAACGGCAGGCACCGACTCGTGCACGTTCGTGAGCGGAATCGCGTCGCTGACCGGCCCGTCCCCCCGCGCGATCGCCAGCCCCACCGCGTCCGCCGCCCGTGTCGCCGCCTCCACCAGCGGCCCGCTTCCCGAGATCGTCACGCTCACCGACCGCAGCCGGCGCCAGGCATCCACCGGATCTGCCGCCGCCGACTCCAGCCACTCCGCGACCTCGGCCGATGGCCCGCCCGCACCCCACTCGGCGGACATCGGCACGAGCATGTCGTGCTCCCGCAACTGTTCCAGGATCAGCTCGACAGCCGCCCTCACCGCGGGAGCCGTTCCTTCGGGCACTCCCAGCTCGGAAGCCGGTATGCCCGCGGACAGTTGCGGCGCCAGGCGTTGCCACACGCGCCAAAGGCCCGCCCCGCCCGTGAGAGTGCAGGAAGACGACCAGCCGCGCAGGTGCAGGCCGTCGGCGGTCGGGGTGGCTTGCACGACAGGGCGCAGGCGCACCAGCACGGGCGTCACCCGGCCTTCGTGAGGGCGGCGAACTGGTCGGACCAGGTGGTGCCGAGGATCTCCTGGGCGGCGCGGGCGAGCAGGTAGCCGGCGGCGTAGCGCTCCATCGGCGTCACGTCGAGGACGGCCAGGAGTTGGTAGAGGACGTTGGTGCCGCAGCGGTAGACGGTCATGTTGCGTTCGATCTCGGGCTGGGAGAGGTCGACGCTCCACAAAGCACTGTGGTACTCGCTGAACGACGTGCGCAGGGACGGGTCGTGGCGGCGGATGGCGGCCGGGTCGCCGATCTCGTGGGCGCGGGAGCCGTGGCGCGGGTTGTGGCCGGACTCCAGCAGACCGGCGTCGTAGGAGGCTTCAGCTGCCAGGCGCATGGAGATGGTCCACGTTTGCCAGGCGGCTTCGACGGCCGTGGTCGGGTGGCCCCAGGCGACGCGGGACACCAGCGAGCGTGCGGAAGCGGCGTTGGCGGACCAGACGGCCTCCAGCGAGGCGCGGACCGTGCCGGCAGGGTCGCAGGCGAGCAGGAACTCCTCCACGTGCGAGAGGAACGAGTGGTAGCCGTACTGCAGGCCCGCCGGATAGCGGCTCGCGTGCACGGCCATCGCGGTCAACGCGAGCTCGGCGCGCGGGATCGAGAAGGACTCGCGCAGGGCAGGGAGCCCGAGACGTAAACCCTCGAAGCGCAAGGCGATGTAGGCGTCGGGAACCAGGTCCCGCAGCCGGTCGACGGAGGTCGGTTCGATGCGCACGGAGTTGTTGGCGTACAACGGTGTGAAGGGCGGCAGGAGCAGTTCGGCCACGGCGGCGGACGAAGCGTGGGCGAACTGCTCGGCCTCGGACAGTTCCACTGTGGACGGATGGGCGGCCACGTAGGACCGGAGCAGCGAGGCTACCAGAAGAGCCGCTGTGTCGGCGGACGGGCCCGAGAGGCGGACGCGGATGTGCGGGCCGCGCAGCCAGTGGCGTTCGACGTGGCCCACGACGTCCGGGAAGGCGGATGTGGCGGCGGCCAGGGAAGGCAGGACGCCGTCACGGACCAGAGGGGCCTTGATCGGGTCGTGGTAGTAGCAGACGACGTCGGTCACTCGGCCCTCCGGTAGGTCTCCGCGAAGATCTCGAGGACCTGGCCGGACGGCACGGGCAGGGCCTCGGTGAGCTGGACGCGGTCGCGGTAGCGGGTCAGCAGGCGGGGGAGGCTGCGCAGGTGCAGGGCGTTGGTGAGGTCGACGTACTGGGGTTTCGGGCCGTTCATGCGGGCCACGTAGTCCTCGCGCGACGACACGACGCCTCCCATGCCGGCGAACAGCTGCGCGGGCAGGCCGAAACGAGCGCGGAACCGGGTCACCGAGGCCGCGTCGGCGAAGTCCAGCGCGGCGGCGGAGAACTCCCAGGTGCGGCGGGCCAGCAGCACGTCGCGGTAGCGCAGGCGGTCGGCGAAGAGCACGTCGCCGGAGTTCGTGAACGTGCGCAGCAGCGACAGGTCGGCGGCACCGCACGCGAGGTCGGCGTGCAGGGCGGCGACCCGGCCGGGCAGCGAGATCGGCATGAGATAGCCGAGGTAGAGGACGTCGACGGCGGGACCGGAGTGGCGGCGCAGGCGGAGCTCGTCGCGTTCCTGGTCGTGGAAGAGCTCGAAGGCGTCCGGGGTGTGGTCGGCCCAGCGCGGGTCCTCGCCGATCTCCACGCGGCTGAGCAACGGGTGCAGGTTCGGGTTGAAGCCCTGGACCGGGCGGTACTCGGCGAAACCGCGCGGGAACACACCGTCCAAAGTGGCCCGCACGGACGCGTAGGCCTCCGGTGGCAGCATGTCCAGGAAGCGGCCGGGGAAACGGCCGAAGCCGTCGTAGATGTGGTTCACCACCAGGCCTTCGGCGCAGGGCTGGGCGAAGAAGCCGTAGGAGACCGGCCGGGTCTTCATCCACGACGGCAGCAGGTCGGCGGCGGCGTCGACGGCCTCGTCGGTGATCACACCGTCCTGCACGAGATCGGCGACCTGGGCGCGGCTGGCACCCAGGCCGCCGGTCGGGGCGGAGGCCAGGGCATCCAGGAGCAGGGGAGCGCACTGCGCGAGCCGGGCGGATCCGCCGCGGCCGAACTCGACCACGAACTGGTCGCGGATGTACCGGCGGATCGCGAGGTGCCGGTCGAACAGCATCAGCAGCGGAGTCAGGTCGGCTAGCGAGCGGGCGCCGTCGTAGCCGTACGCGCGACCGAGGCGAACCGGTTGGGGCAGCACGACGTCCTCGCTCAGCGGGACGACGCCGGTGAGGTCGGTGCCGACCGCCGAGCCGAGTTCCGCCCACTGCGCGGCCAATGCGGCCAGTGCGGCGGGACGTTCCGACGACGACAGCTCCCCGAACGCCGCGGTCGAGCGGTGCAGCGACAGGACCTGGTCGGCGAGCGCGGGGCGTCCGGTGTCGCGCAGCCACGAGGCCAGCGACGGACAGGCCAGCGGGTCCTGCGGGTCGACCGGCAGCACCGGGACCAGCAGCTTGATGTCCAGCAGCAGCGCGACATAGCGCTGGGCGCGGTCGGACTCACCGTCGGGCAGGCGGGTCGCGAGCGCGCTGGCGAGCTCGGCGGGACTGATGCCCTTGGGGTTGGCGGCGGTGAGGCCGACGAGGAACTTCAACGGCGGGTTGGACGCCAGCTCGACGTTCTCCTCGGCGCAGAGGTAGGCGCGCAGCGGGCCGGAAGCCGGGATGTCGCGGAGGAACTTCAGCCGGCCGTCGTCCTCGTGCACGTCCGGCGCGAGGCGGTGGGGGTGCTCGAACTGCCGTGTGCGGTCGGCGACGAGAGCGGCGACCAGCCGGGTCAGCAGCATCTGGCTGACCCGCGTGACGGCGACCGGGGTGCCCCACTCGGGGGCAGGGGCGTCGGGGGACCACGTCGCCCAGCCGGTCGAGGTGTACCAGGAAAAGGGGCTGGTCTTCGACGTCGCGCGCAGGGCGTAGCGCAGCACGGTCGGTTCGGCCTTGCGGGCACGGCGGTCGTCCGAACCGGCGCGCGTCAGGCCCTGCCACAGGTCGCGTCCACTGAGGACAGCCGCTCGGAGCAACGGTTCCGAGGCGCGCAGCGAGGCGAGCACCTCGCGTTCGGCCGCCAGCGCCACCGGCTCCGACGAGGCGGCCTCGGCCTCCAGCGCCGCACAGGCGTCCATCAACTCGAACCACGTGTCCAGCGATGGAATCCGCAACGACGCGGCAGCGTTGCGCAACGCGGGCTTGGGCATGCGCCGGTTGTGGACGTCACGGCGCAACGGCAGAACGACCCGCCGGTGGAACTCGCCGGGGTGCGCGCCCGCGCTGTCGTGCAGCAGGTCGCACAACGGACCGGCCAGAGCGGCCAGTTCCCTCTCCTTGTCCGCCAACGCCTCCACTGCCCGCCGGAACGGCGCCGCGGCTGCGGCGCCGTCCGGGTGCGGCAGGGCCGCCAGACGCACGAGTGCGTACGGCGCGAGTTCTCCCTGCACGCGATCGGTCATGAGTTCTGGACTGGGAGCTGCGGCTGGTGGCAGCTGCTGCAAGAGCCGCTGCTGCACGAACAGGACGAGGGCCCGCCGGACGCGCCGGACTCGGGCAGCGCGACCGAGTCGCGCATCGAGGTGACCGCGAGGTCACCGAGCTCGAGGTCGTCGAGGTCGAACGAAAGATCCTTCATGCCGTAGTCCTTCGCATTAAGTTGTGTCGAACTGGCCGGGAGGGCCGTCCGACCACGCTGGCAAAGCGCGATACGGCACGGATCGCGCTTTGCTTGATCGCACGATTACAAGCGGCCCCGCACCTCGTCGGCCTTGGGCTCGCCCAGCTCCTCGAACAACGTCACCGACTCCAGCCAGCACTTCTCGGCGCCACGCCGGTCCCCGAGCCCGTCGAGCGCCAGTCCCAGGTTGTCCAGCGACTCGGCCTGCCCGTAGAGGTCACCGATCGCGCGGAACATCTCCAGCGCGCGCTCGACGTACGACACGGCCTCGGGGAAGTCGAGCAGCCCCCGGTACACCTCGCCGATGTTGTTGAGCAGGATCGCCTCGCTGTACGGGTCCTTGATCTCCTGCCGGATCTCCAACGCGCGCAGGTAGCGCTCCAACGCCTGGCCGAACCGTCTGGCGTCGGCGTGCAGCAGCCCGATGTTGTTCGAGATAACGGCTTCCGTGTGCAGGTTGCCCAGCTCACGTGCGATCTCGGCGGCCTGCTCGTAGCACGACAACGCGTCGTCGACCCGTCCCAGCACCATGTACGCGATGCCGAGGTTGTTCAGCGTCGGTTCCTGCCGCGACTTGTCACCGACCGCGCGGAAGATCGACAGGGCTTGCCGGTAGCACTCGACCGCCTCGTCGTGGCGCCGGATCTCGCGCAGCCCGATGCCGAGCGTGATCAGCATCCGCCCCTCGGCACTGCGATCACCGACCGAACGTGCGGCCGCCAGAGCCACGGAATGCGTGTCGATCCAGTCGGCCCAGTGCTTGCGCAGGTTGAAGAAGTCCCACAGGCATTGAGCGAGGTTCCAGCACTGCTCCGGCAGTCCGTGCTCGGCCGCGTCCCGGATGGCCGCCACCAGGTTGGCGCGTTCCGTGTCGCACCACAGCAGTGCGGCGTCGCGGTCGGCGAACGTGCGCGGGTGCACGGCCGGGTCCGCGGTGCCGATCTCCAGCTTCCGGACCGGGTTGAGCTGCAGTTCGGCGTGCCACGACGTGTGCAGGAACCAGTCCAGCACCCGTCGCCGTGCCAGGTCCCGTGCGGGTGGCGGATCCGCGGCCATGACCTGCTCAACGGCGTAGGCGCGCAACAGGTCGTGCAACCCGTAACGGCCGGGCGTGTGCTGCTGCAGCAAATGCTCGTCGAGCAACGTCTCCAGCAGGTCCTCGGTCTCGTACGCGGTCAGCCCGGCGAGAGCGGCGGCGGACTCGGCCGTGACGTCCTCACCGGGGTGGAGTCCGAGGAGCCTGAATAATCGTCGCTGGTTGTCCGGCAACGCCTGGTAGGAGAGGTCGAACACGCCTCGCGCGCCGAGACCGCCGCCTCGTTCCAGCTGCGCCACCAGGTCCCGCACGGTCCACTGTGGACGGCGGGCCAGCCGTTTGGCGGCCAGCGCGACGGCGATCGGCAGGTGCCCGCACAGCTCCGCGACCCGTTCCGCTGCCTCGCGATCGGCCTCCACGCGGTCGGCGCCGGCGATCCGGGAGAGCAACGCCACCGCCTCGCCGGGCGTGAAGACGTCCAGGAAGAGCGACTTCACCCCGTCCAGTCTCAGCAGCGTGCGGCGGCTGGTGATCAGCACGAGACACGACGCGCTGCCCGGCAGCAACGGCCGGACCTGGTCCTCTCCCGCCGCGTTGTCCAGCAGCACCAACGCCCGTTTGCCCGCCAGCCGGTCGCGGTACAGCGCGGCCCGTGCCTCGAGCGACTCCGGGATCTGCCCGCCGGGAACGCCGAGCAGACGCAGGAAGCTCTCCAGCACGGCAGCGGGATCCGCGGGCAGTTCGTCCGCGTCGAAACCGTGCAGATCGGCCCACAGCTGAACGTCCGGATACCGCTGCACGAGCTGATGCGCCGCCCGCACGGCCAGCTTCGTCTTGCCGACGCCCGCCATGCCCTCGATCGCGGAGATCACGACCGTGGTCTGCGGCCCCGGTTCGCACAGCTTGCGGAGCTCGGCCTCGCGCCCGGTGAACTCGGCGATGTCCATCGGCAGTTGACGGTGCGCGTTCAACGTCGCGGGCGAGGGGACCCGGCTCTCGAGGATCACCTGCTGCAGCTGCCGCAACCGCGCGCCCGGCTCGACCCCGACCTGCTCGACCATGTGCTTGCGGGCGGCCGCATAGGCCTCCAGCGCCTCACCGCGACGGCCGGAGCGGTCCAGCGCGAGCATCAGCTGCGCCCAGAGCTCCTCGCGCAACGGATGCTGCGCCGACTCACGCCGCAGCCGGTCGATCACGTCGTCGAACCGGCCCAGTTCGAGTGCGGCCTTGGCATACCGCTCGACCGCGGTCAGCCGTCGTTCCTGCAGCCGCGTCAACTCCGCGCGCAGCAACGGTCCCGCGCTCAGCTCGGCGGTCGGGACGCCGTGCCAGCGGGAGAGCGCCTCGCCGTAGAACCCTGCCGCGGCCTCGACGTCGGCTTCGTGGGCCGCTTCATCACCCTGGCGCACCAGCGAGTCGAACGCGTCGAGGTCGAGCTCGCCGGGTTCGACGACGAGCTGGTAGCCGTGACCGGGCCGGGTGATCAGCCGTTCGCCGAGGACTTTCCTCAGACCGGCCACGTACGTGCGCAGGTTCGACTCGGGCGAAACGGGCGGCGAGTCCCAGACCGCCTCGGTGAGCTGTGCGACGCTGACCGCCTGGTTGGCGTGCAGCAACAGCATCGTGAGCACCGCTCGTTGCCGGGGTCCGCCCAGCTCCAGCGGTGTGCCCGACCGCCTGACCGCCAGCGAGCCGAGCAGCAGGAACTCCACAGGCGCATCTCTCCTCAACGTTCGGGACCGAGCCATCCTCGCGTACTTCGGCGGCCCTGTGCGGCGCCTGGGCGAAATCTGTGCGCGCCGCCTGACACCTTTGTACCCAGATCCGGTACCTGCGCCGCCGGGCCCGAACCCGGGACAGGGGGTCGGCGCAGTTGCCGGGTCCGGTTCCCCCAAGAACCCGGCCGACGTGTGAAAGTCACCGCGCACGTCGGCCACCTTTAGACCGGTGGCCCGGTCGGGTCCCCCAGACTGCGCCGGGCCACCACCCCCTCCTAGGCCGTGTCCTGCAAGTCTCGTCCGCGACAGTCGCGGCCGAGGGGCCCGGAGACGGCACCGCCGAAGCACCCGAATACGCCCGGTATGAGGC